>NZ_PJLX01000012.1:0-179114 GCF_002843095.1 Pseudomonas sp. YY-1
TACTGGGTCAGTTTTCGGTCAGCGGCAACATCCTTGCCTTCTTCGCCCTTCTTGGCTTTGGATTTGTTGCGCGGGATGCCGTAGGTGTTGAAGCGACGGTCGTTCTCTACCGAGGCCAGGGAGACATCGTCGACGTTGAACGGCGGATTGGCCATTACATAATCGAACTGACCAAAGCTGTTGTGCGGGTCCTCGTAGTAACTGTTGGCCTGCATGATGGTGCCGCGCAGGCCGTTGACCGCCAGGTTCATCTTGGCCAGCTTGACGGTTTCCAGGGTCTTTTCCTGGCCATAGACATAGATATCGCCGTCGTTGGCGTGATTGGCGTCATGACGGTGTTGCTCGATGAATTGCGCGGACTGCACGAACATACCTGCCGAACCACAAGCCGGGTCATACACCTTGCCGCCGTGGGGCTCGATGATTTCCACCATCAGCTTGACCACCGAGCGCGGGGTAAAGAACTCTCCGCCGCCCTGGCCTTCGGAGAGGGCGAACTCGGCGAGGAAGTATTCGTAGATCTGGCCGAAGATATCGCCGCTGGCATCCTGAGGAATGTCATTGAAGGTGCGCAGCAGCTCCTTGGGTATGCCCTTGTTCTGCGCTGAGCGGGTCAGGCGGAAGTATTCGTCCTGCGGCAGCACGCCCTGCAGCTCAGGCTTGTATTCCTCGATGGCCTTCATCGCCTCCTTGATGGATTTGGCGATGTCTTTGCTGTCTTCCAGATTAAGTAGGTAGTCGTATCGGGCGTGGTCTGGCAGGTAGAAGCCGCATTTCTCGATGGCGATATCGGCCAGCGACTTCTCCATACGGGTGTCCTTGAAGACGAGAAAGTCCCGATGAATGGCCTTCTCATGCTGCTTGAACTTGTTGTCGGCGAACTTGAGAAAAATCAGCCCCAACACCGGGGTGGAATATTCGCTGGCCTTGAGGTCGGAGTTGGCGCGCAGGTTATCGGCAGCGCGCCAGAGATCGGCTTCGAGTTTCTGTAACTGCTCTTTGGTCATGGGGCTCTGCTTGGGAATTCGGGGATACTCAACATAATGTGAGGAGTATCCCAAGGCCTGCAGCTGCATTCCAGTCAATCACTGCCACTTCCGCAGAGAGCCCTGCCAGATTGGATCTGGTAACGAAGCCAAGCACATCCGCACATCCGCAGTTTTTCCACACCCGGCGCGCTTAGCTTAGCGAAAAGGGTTTAGACCGACTAATGCAACCCTTTGATTTTTAAATATTAAACGCTAAAGGGTGACTTTTAGAACTCCGAACGCAGGGGTCGTGGGTTCGAATCCCGCCGAGGCGCCAGATCATCAAAGGCTCCAAGTGAAAACTTGGGGCCTTTTTTGTTTGGCCAGAACAGCGGATATCAGCACTTCGCAGCTCACTTACGGGCCGGGCTAGCCTATCCAGCCCGGCCCTCAACAGCTCGGCAACGCGCTCATTCGAATCGAGCCGTTTTAGCCTGGGAATAGCCCGCATGGTAAGGTGTTAGCCCCTGCTCACCTTAAAAATGGGCACTCGAGGCCCTCACAAGAGCGATCTGGATGCAAGCCAAGGCCCACGAAGTTCCTGTGCCGCCGGTGCTGCAAGATCTGCGGGCCGGAACGGCGAAACTGCACGTCAGTCTGGAAAAAAAGCTTCCTTTTTTTCAGACCACTTCGACACGAATGCCTTTCAACGGCTGATGCAGGCGTACTACGGCTTCTATCTGCCGCTTGAAAACGCGTTGCTCGATGCCGCCGTGACACCGGCTGATTTCGATCTCGCCTCACGCCTCAAAGCACCCACCCTGCGCGAAGACCTGCTTGCTCTGGGCCTGTCAGCCGAGGACATCGAGGGCTTGCCGATCTGCCAGTCATTGCCCGCAATCAGCGACAGGCCGGCCTGCCTGGGCGTTTTATATGTGCTCGAAGGGGCGACGCTTGGTGGGCAAATTCTGCGCCGGGAAATGGCTTCACGGCTGGAGCTGAATGCCGACAACGGGGCGGCATTTCTCGACATCTACGGGGCGGAAACAGGGCGGCGCTGGCGCAATTTCATCGATTTTTTGAGTAGTCGACCACTGGATACGGTCGAACGTAGGGCTGTTGTCATGACAGCCCAAGCCACATTTAGCTGTTTCGAGCGCTGGCTTGAAAGCAGAGAGGTACTGATATGACCCCGCAGAACAAAGATGCTTTTGAGGAATTGCTGGCCAACTGCGCCGACGAGCCCATCCGCTTCCCCGGGGCGATTCAACCCCATGGTTTGCTGCTGACACTCAGCGAGCCCGACCTTGCGATCATCCAGATCAGCGCCAACGTCGAAACCTTGCTGGCATATACGCCGCAAGAGCTTATCGGCCAGCCGTTACACAGGCTGGTTGGCGAGACTCATGCCGAAGCAGTGCGCGAGGCGCTGGTACAGCCAGCGTTCGCCGACGCCGGCCCACTGCACGTTCATATCAATGGCACGACCTTCGAGGGCTTGCTGCACCGGCATCAGGGCGTGTTGATCCTGGAGCTGGAAATCCACGTCGAAAATTTCCAGCCGCGCAACGTCGCAGGGCTCAACACCAACCTGGGACGCATGCTCCAGCGCTTGCAAATGGCGACCACGCTGCAAGAGCTGTATGACATCAGCGTCAAGGAAATTCAGGCGATGACCGGTTATGACCGGGTGCTGATCTATCGCTTCGAAGAAGAGGGCCATGGTCAGGTCATCGCTGAAGCCTCCGCACCGTCAATGGAGGTCTTCAATGGTTTGTTCTTCCCCGCCTCGGACATCCCCGAGCAGGCTCGTGAGTTGTATCGCACCAATTGGCTGCGGATCATCCCCAATGCCGATTACCAACCCGTGCCCCTGGTGCCGAAACTGCGACCCGACACGCATACCCCGTTGGACTTGAGCTTCGCTACCTTGCGCAGCGTTTCCCCGATTCACTGCCAGTACATGAAGAACATGGGCGTGCTGTCGTCGATGAGCATTTCCCTGCTCAAGGACGACAAACTCTGGGGCCTGATCAGTTGCGGCAATCGCCAGCCGTTGCACGTACCGCATGAGCTACGCAGCGCCTGCCAGACGATCGGCCAGGTATTGTCGTTGCAGATCAGCGCCATGGAGTCGTTGGAAATCAACCGCCAGCGCGAAGAGAAAATCGATGAGCTGACGCTGCTCAATCAGGCAATGCTTGATTCGCCGCAGAATGTTTTCGATGGGCTGGCAGGGCAACCTGAGGTGCTGATGGCGCTGACCGGAGCCGGCGGCGTCGCCATCATCGAAGACAAGCAGTTGCACCGCTACGGCAACTGCCCGGAGCCCCAGGAAATCCGCGCGCTGCACAAATGGTTGCAGGAAAGAGGTGAACCGGTGTTTTCCAGTCACCACCTTGCTGGTGTCTATCCGCCTGCCGCGCAGTACCCGCAGGTGGCCAGCGGCGTGCTCGCGATGAGCCTGCCCAAACCGGTGGATAACGGTGTGTTGTGGTTCCGGCCGGAGGTAAAGGAGAGCATCCACTGGAGCGGCGACCCGCGCAAACCCATGGATCTGGAAAACTCCGATGCAGGCCTGCGCTTGCGCCCTCGCACATCCTTCGAAATCTGGAAGGTCGAGATGGCTGGTATCTCGACCAAATGGAGCCACGGAGATTTGTTTGCGGCCAACGACCTGCGCCGCTCGGCGCTGGAACATGACCTGGCCCGGCAAGTACGCCGCGAGCAGGAGGCGGTGCGTGCCCGTGACGAGCTGGTTGCCGTGGTATCGCATGATCTACGCAACCCCATGACGGTGATTTCGATGCTTTGCGGCATGATGCAAAAGACCTTCAGCTCTGACGGTCCGCATACGTCGCGACGCATCGCTACGGCACTCGACACCATGCAGCAGGCTGCCGGACGGATGAATACGCTGCTTGAAGATTTGCTCGACACGTCGAAGATCGACGCCGGGCGCTACACCATCGCCCCGCAGAAACTCGATGTCGGGCATATGTTCGAAGAAGCGCAATCGCTGCTCGCACCACTGGCCCTTGATAAGGACATCAGCATCTCCTTCGAGGCTGATCCCGATCTGCGGATTCACGCTGATCCAGAGCGGCTGTTCCAGGTGCTATCGAACCTTATCGGCAATGCCATCAAGTTCACCCCACGACGTGGCACGGTCGGAGTCCGCGCGAAATCCGTCGGTGGCGAGATCGTATTCACCGTGCGCGATAGCGGCGAGGGCATCCCCAAGGAACACCTGCCTCACGTATTTGATCGCTACTGGACGGCCAAGGATGGTAATCCGACCGGGACTGGGCTTGGTTTGTACATTACCCAAGGCATCGTGGAAGCCCACGGCGGACATATCGTCGTCGAGAGCGAATTGGGTGAGGGCTCGGAGTTTCAGTTCACGGTGCCAGCGCTTGCAGAGAGCCCCGCGTAGTATTTTTATCTACATGCTCTCGCCCATCTGACGCCTCTCTGGCGGCGAGAATTTTCGCCGCCTTTGGCGTCCGGGATCGGTCGGCCACTGCATCGCCAGGCAATGGAGAGAACACATATGGAAATTCTGCTGCTGATCACCGCCGCCTTCTTGGTGCTCTTCATCTACAGCTGGCGGCGCTCACGCCCCAGGCCTCTGCCGCGCAAGAGAAAGCACAGCGGTCTGAGCGGACAGGACTCCGGCTCAGGTTTCACTGACGGAGGTTTCGACTACAGTGGAGGAGGCGATGGTGGCGGCGGAGGGGGCGACTGATCGCTCAAATCACCCCCAAGGTCAGCGCCTTCAAGGTCGCCGCCGCACGCGTCGAGCAGTGCAGCTTGCGGAACACGCTCTCGACATGGGTGCGCACCGTGCTCGGGCTGATGCCCAGGTCGCGCGCCACTTCCTTGTTACTCGCCCCGCTGCTGATGCGCTGCAGGATCTGCGTCTCGCGTTCGCTGAGCAGGCCGTTGCCGGGCTTGCTGGTAAGCGGCGCCTGCTCGCCGTGCGCAGCGCTGATCACTGCCTGGCAGGCGCGTGAGTCAAAGCGGCCCTGCTCGGCTTCATCCAGTAATACGCGAGCAGCCTGATCGTCGCTGAAGGCCGGGCGCCAGGGGCGCTCACCGCGCAATGCGAGCCAAGCCAGTGCGGCGCTCAGCAGTCGGTGTTCGGCGCTCAGGGCATCACCGCTCAGCGAGCGGAAATAACCGCTGCCATCCAGCCGTTCGTAGGCATGCGCGGCCAGCTGTCCGGCTTCGCTCAGGCCACCGATCTGACTGCAGGCGCGGTGTGTCCAGTAGGGCACCAGGCGTATCGATTCGAGGTCACCTTCGAGCAGCGGGCCAGGCATGCTCCAGATGCGATTGGGCACGGCCGCGCGCCCCAGGCCATGGAGCAGCGCGGCCTTGGCCAGCAGTTCGATACGCGCGTCGGGCAAGCCCCAGAGCCGGCCGGCATCACGCACCAGATTCGACGCCTGGCGTGAATAGCCGGCCATCCAGGACAGCTTGAGATCGATCACGTCGCCCCACCAGGTTCAGCGAGACCTGCGGCCCGACGCCAGGCAGCATGCTCTCGGGCGTACGCAGTGCCTCCAGCCAATCCGCTGCGTGGTGGACAAGCAGCTCGGCGAGGTCCGCAGGATAGCGGCGGTCGCCCTGCGCACCGATCCACTCCAGCGCCGCCTCCAGACCGTGGACGCGCGAAAGGATTTCCAGATCCCCGGCCAGCACCACGTGATAGACCACCTGCGGAATATCGGGATGACGCAGGCCCAGCGGCCGGCCGCTGCCGTCGAAGCATTCGAAGATATGTCGCAGCCCCAGCTCGACCTGCGTCGGCAGAGCGAGCGTGCGGGCCACCTCACCGGCTACTTCGCAATGCACCACGGCCAAGGGTGTGGTGCGCAGCATAGCGCGCTGGCCGGCAGCATCCAGGGTGTGCGCGAGCATGTCGCGGCGCCCGCCGACATCGTCGCCAAACAGGCGCATGAAGCCCTCGGCGTTGGCCGTACAGCCGGACCAACGCAGCAGCGCCACCTGCCGGGCGGCATCGATCTGCGCCTGATCGCCGCCAGCAGCCTGCACCAACCACTGCGCCAGGCGCGCGGTACGCCGCGACTGGTCGATGGGCTGGCCCATGCTCAGGTCACCGACCATGGCCAGGGCCAGCATGGCGTCTTCGAGGGCGACGGCGTCATTCACCTGCATGGGCAGCTCTCCTGTTTTTTTGCCAGCCTCGGATAAACGACCGATACCGGGACACCGGCGCATTATCGACACTGAACTCCCCCAAGCACAGGAGATTCCATCATGTTCAATACCAAGCCGCTGATCCTCGCACTCGCCATCGCCAGCCCCTTCTTCGCCATCAATGCCCAGGCTGCCGAGGCCAAGCCGTCGGTGGTGATCGTCCACGGCGCTTTTGCCGACGGTTCCGACTGGGCCAAGGTCGTGCCGCTGCTGCAGGAAAAAGGCATCAAGGTCACCGTGGTGCAGAACCCACTGACCTCGCTGGTCGACGACGTGGCCGCCACCCAGCGCGTGCTGAACAACCAGGAAGGTGACGTGGTTCTGGTCGGCCACTCCTGGGGCGGCACGGTGATCACCGAAGCCGGTGCCGACGAGAAAGTGCGCAGCCTGGTCTATGTCGCGGCGTTCGCCCCCAACGCCGGCCAGTCCAGCGGCGAACTGTACGGTGGTTACCGCACCGCACCGGGTTCGAGCCAGATCGCGGCGGACAAGAATGGCTTCCTCTACCTGACGCCACAAGGCATGGCCGCCGACTTCGCCCAGGACCTGCCAGCCGCGCGGACGGCGGTGATGGCCGCCACGCAAGGCCCGATCCGCGCAGCGGCTTTCGATGAGCGCACCAGCGTCGCGGCCTGGAAGCAGAAGCCGTCCTGGTACCTCGTCGCCAGCGATGACCGCATGATTGTGCCGGAGATGCAGCGCGACTTCGCCAAGAAGATCGGCGCGCAGACCACCGAGGTCGCCGCCAGCCACGTGCCGCAGCAGTCGCGTCCGGCCGATGTGGCCAAGGTGATCATCCAGGCGGTGGAGAAAACCCAGGCTGCTGCTAAATAAAGATTCGGCCTTCAGAATGAAAAATGCCGCACCCTCACGGGTGCGGCATTTTTCGTTGCAGCGCGCCGATCAGCTCAGCGCGTCACGGCTGTGCACGCCGTCAACCAGACGCTGAATGCCCAGCGGGTTGGCGTTCTGCAGCGCCTCCGGCAGTACCTCGTCCGGGTAGTTTTGGTAGCACACCGGACGCAGGAAGCGGTGGATCGCCAGGGTGCCGACCGAAGTACCACGGGCGTCGGAAGTCGCCGGGTACGGGCCGCCATGGACCATGGAGTCGCAGACTTCCACGCCAGTCGGGTAGCCATTGAGCAGCACACGGCCAGCTTTGACTTCCAGCAGCGGCAGCAGATCGCGGAAGGCGCTCAGGTCTTCACGCTCGGCGATCAGGGTCGCGGTCAGCTGGCCGTGCATGCTCTGCAGGGCACGGGTCAGCTCGGCGCTGTCGGCGACTTCGACGACGATGGTGGTCGGGCCGAAGACTTCTTCCTGCAGCAGGTGGTCGCCTTCGAGCAGCATGCTCACGTCAGCCTTGAACAGCTGCGGTTGTGCCTGGTTGCCGGCCTGATCGTTGCCTGCCAGACGGCTGACCTTGGCATGGCCGCTCAACTGCGCCACACCGTTGGCGTAGCTGCGCAGGGTGCCGGCGTTGAGCATGGTCTGCGCCGGTTGCGCGCCGATGGCGTCGGCCAGGCCGGCGACGAAGTC
This sequence comes from Pseudomonas sp. YY-1, assembly GCF_002843095.1. NCBI lineage: Bacteria > Pseudomonadati > Pseudomonadota > Gammaproteobacteria > Pseudomonadales > Pseudomonadaceae > Pseudomonas > Pseudomonas sp. YY-1. The sequence goes on from NZ_PJLX01000012.1 coordinate 7,734, forward strand.
GCTGAACTCGGCGCTGCGAATGCCGATGACCAGGCCCGGGTTGGTGCAGAACTGACCGCAACCCAGGACCACGGAACCCGCCAGCTCCTTGGCCACGGTGGCGCCACGTGCTTTCAGGGCGCCCGGCAGGACGATCACCGGGTTGACGCTGGACATCTCGGCGAACACCGGGATCGGCTGCGGACGGGCAGCGGCCATGTCGTACAGGGCGCGACCGCCTTTCAGCGAACCGGTGAAGCCGACAGCCTGGATGGCCGGGTGCTTGACCAGGATCTCGCCGACGCCGCCGCCGAAGATCATGTTGAACACGCCCTTGGGCATGCCGGTTTTCTCGGCGGCGCGAATCACTGCGTCAGCCACGCACTCGGCAGTGGCCATGTGGCCGCTATGCGCCTTGAACACCACCGGGCAACCGGCGGCCAGCGCAGAGGCGGTATCGCCACCCGCGGTGGAGAAGGCCAGCGGGAAGTTGCTGGCACCGAACACGGCGACCGGGCCGACGCCGATCTGGTACTGACGCAGATCCGGGCGCGGCAGCGGCTGACGATCCGGCAGGGCGCGGTCGATGCGCGCGCCGTAGAAGTCACCGCGACGCAGCACCTTGGCGAACAGGCGCATCTGGCCACTTGTACGACCACGTTCACCCTGGATGCGGGCAGCCGGCAGCGCGGTTTCGCGGCAGACCAGGGCCACGAAGTCATCACCGAGGGCGTCGATTTCGTCGGCGATGGCCTCGAGGAACTCGGCACGACGCACAGCCGACAGATTGCGGTAGGTCGGGTAAGCGGCGGCAGCAGCCTGGGCGGCCGCGTCGACTTCTTCCGGTGTGGCCTGGATAAAGGTGTACGGCAGCGCTTCACCGCTGCTGGCGTCGAGGCTTTTGTGCTCCACGGTGCCGGCAGCGCGGCGCTCACCGCCGATGTAATTGTGGCCAGTCAGACTCAGCATGGCGTTCTCCTGTCAGTGCATGGCGGGCAAGGCGCCATCGGGACAATGAATGAGGCCCGGCGGCAAAGCCGGGATGCACAACCACCTGCGCAGTTGTAGGACGTATGATAAGTGACAACATATCTATTTGTCCTCGGATACGTACGCTTGAAGCAAAGTAAGTTGCAATGCCTTGCAGACTGAATCAGGAAATCGGCCAAGCGAAATGGTGCGGATTGGGCGAAAAGCCCACGGACGCAATGGGAAAACTCCATGCGTGTTTGATGCGCGCGGTATGGTGCAAAAAACCGGTAGCCGGACGTTGGCCTGAACGATCACGACGCGGTGTGCGCCCCGGTATTGATGCAGTGGCTGTGGTTGCGCGGCCATGCGCTCTGCTGGCGCGGAGGCTCTCAGGCGCATGCCCTCGGGCTATCGATCAGCAGCCGAGACGGATCAACGATTGCTCAGGCCTGGACATCTGCAGCATCGTCCAGACCCGGGCGAGCAGGCGCTCTGGCCACCTCCAGGCGATCACGACCGCGTTGCTTGGCCTGGTAGAGCAGCTTGTCGACGCTATTGAGGAAATCCAGCGGTCGATCATGGGCGCCCGGCACGATGGTGCCCACGCCGAGGCTGATGGTGAGCAGCGACGACACCGACGAGCGTTCGTGGGCAATGCGCTGCTGGCGTACCTGCTGGCGGCAGCGCTCGGCGATATGGCGGGCGGCGGCTTCATCGGTCTCCGGCAGCACCAGCACGAACTCCTCGCCACCGAAGCGGCCGACAAAATCCCGTGGCCGGCTGGCCGCGCGGCTCAGCGCCTGGCCGACGCTTTTCAGGCAGTCGTCGCCCTGGATATGCCCGTAATGGTCGTTGAACTGCTTGAAGTGATCGATATCCAGCAGGATCAGCGACAGCGGCTGCTGAGTGCGCTGGGCATTGGCCCATTCGGTGGCCAGCACGCTGTCGAACATGCGCCGGTTGGCCACGCCGGTAAGGCCGTCCTTGTAGGAGTACTCCTCCAGCTGCTTCTGCAGGGTCAGCAGCTGTTCCTCGGTCTTCTTGCGCTCGCTGATGTCGAACATGAAGCCGATCAGCGAGTCCACCTCGCCGTTGTCGTCGCGCACCACGTGCACCACGTCGCGAATCCACACGTAATCACCGGCGGCGGTCAGTGCGCGGTAGTCGGCTTCGTGATCGACGCCGTTCTGCGATTGCGAGATGCAGAATTCCACCACTTTCTCGCGATCATCCGGGTGCATGCGCGTCGCCCAGTCCTCGGCGCTGACCCAGCTGGCCTGCGACCAGCCCAACAGACTCTCGATCTGCGGGCCGATGTAGGCAAAGGTCATGCTCTTCCAGTCGATCTTCCAGGGAATCGCCCGGGTGGACTCCAACAGGGTCTTGTAGACCGCCTGATCAGTTGCTTCGCTCATGCCCGTCACCTTTGCCCGCATTTCGCTTGGTTATAGCGCAAAAGCGGGTCAGCAAGGTGACGATCTGGCGAATGGCTATCAGGCCTCTTTGGCTTGCAGGCCGGCGTAGAGGCGGGTCAGCTCGTTGAGCTGGCGGAACAGCGAGTCGGTGCTGACGGTGATCACAGTGGGCACGAAGTCCTGCGAGGCGTGCAGGTCGATGCCCTTGAGGGTGAAGCCCCAATGAGCACGAGCGCGGCGCTGGGCGTTGGCGATTTCCTCGTTCGGCGTACCGCGGGCTTCCAGCTCCTTGAGGATGGTTTCGAAGTCGCTCACGGCCGTATCCAGCTTGGCATCCAGGTCCGGCGCCTGCACATGCCAGGACTTGGCCATGTAGAGCATGGCGATGCGCTGGGTTTGCACCCGCGCCCAGCCGGTACGGTGCACCGATGCGCCCATGGCGCCCAGGTGCTTACCCATCAGGTCACTGACGGTCTGTGTCTGCTGCAGCAGTTCCTCACTGGTGGCGAGCATCTGGACGGCCTTGGCCTGCTCCGGCTTGGCTTCCAGCTGCTGGCGGTAGGAGGCCCAGGTACCGTCGATCCTCGCCAGCGCGGCCTTGATCTCCGCAGTCGGCGCATAGGCGGTCAAGGCCTTGTGGCTGGCATCGAAACGCTCGATGGTTTCCTGCAGCTGGCGCTGGGCGGCATCCACGCGCACATCGGCACCCAGCATCAGGTAGTTCTTGGCCATGCGCTGGGTCAGCGAACGCTGCAGACCGGCCATGTTCATGGCTTCGGAATCGCTCAACTGCGCCAGGCTGGGCACGCTGACCAGTGCGGTGCAGGCAAGCAGGAGGAAAGTCAGGTACTTCTTCAACACGTCGGTACTCCAAAAATTCGAGAACGAGGCAATGCACCGGAAGCACACGCTACCGGTAACGGGTTGAACCCTTGAATACGGGGTTTTTATTGGAATGCGGGGGGCAGATTCGAAGGGCGCGGGGCCCGGATGCTGCGGAAAAGGGCGCGATGATAGCTGCTAAAACGCCATCATTCTGTGCGACCAGTCATGAAGCGGACGACTGGTCGCTGCCACACCTAAAAACGTTGAGGGAAAAGGCAGACGGGCGGAACTCATGCCCAACCCTCCAGGCGCATGGTCGCGCGTACCAGGCGCTGCTCTTCCTGCTCGATTTCCTGCAGGTTGTCACGAATGCTGTTGATGTGATCGCGCGCGGCGCGCTGGGCCTGCTCCGGCAGGCGTTCGATCACCGCGTGGTACAGGCGCGAATGCTGGCGGTCGATCTGCCGCTTCTGCGCCGGGCGGTGGTAGAGGTTGTTCACCGAGGCGAACACGGTGCTGAGCATCAGGTCGGTCAGCGACTGCAAGGTGTGCACCAGCACCGGGTTGTGCGAGGCCTCGCAGATGGCCAGGTGGAAGGCATGGTCGAGGCGCGCATGCTCACGCGGGTCGACCGGATTTTCCTGCGCATGGGCCGCCAGCATCTCTTCGTAACGCCGGGTCAGCAGGACGAAATCCGCCTCGGTACCGCGCAGCGCCGCCAGGCGCGCCGACTCGCCTTCGAGCAGGCCGCGCACCTCCAGCAGGTCATACAGGGTGCGTGGCTGCGAATTGAACAGGTGCATCAATGGGCTGGCGTCGCGCTCCCCGCTGAGCTTGGCCACCCGCGAATCACGTCCCTGCGCGGTGTCGATGATGCCGCGCCCGCGCAGCACTTTGAGCCCTTCACGCAAGGCCGAGCGGGAGATGCCCAGCTTTTCGCACAGGCGTCGTTCCGACGGCAGTGGCTGCCCTACCTTGAGCACGCCGTCGACGATCAGCCGCTCGATGCGTTCGGCCACCACATCGCTTACCTGCCGCCGTGCGACACCCTGTTGCCCGTCCATTCGCCACCTCCGCAGCACTGGTCGTACCAATTTTTAATGGCCACCTTAGATCGCGCACCTTACGGCAGGCAAGCCATATTGCATGAGACCTTAGGCCAACCCATGGCGAAAGCCTGACGAAAGAAACTGGTCCTACCAGCAGCAAAGAGAATGGACGTAAAAAAGCAGGCAGCCTAAACATGCAGCCAAGGTCGCAGCATGACCGCCAATAACAACAACGTCCAAGATTGAGCCTGCCATGAGCATTCTGTACGACGAGCGTGTCGACGGCGCGCTACCCGCGGTCGACAAGACCGCCCTACTGGCCGAGTTGCGCCAGAGCCTGCCCGATCTCGACATCCTGCACACCCAGGAAGACCTCAAACCCTACGAGTGCGATGGCCTGTCCGCCTATCGCACCACGCCCATGCTGGTAGTACTGCCCGAGCGCATCGAGCAGGTACAGCAGTTACTCAAGCTCTGCCACGCCCGTGGCGTACCGGTGGTAGCACGCGGCGCCGGCACCGGCCTGTCCGGCGGCGCGCTGCCGTTGGAAAAGGGCATCCTGCTGGTGATGGCGCGCTTCAACCAGATTCTCGAGATCAACCGCGAAGGTCGCTTCGCCCGGGTTCAGCCTGGTGTACGTAACCTAGCGATTTCCCAGGCCGCCGCGCCCTTCGACCTGTATTACGCCCCCGATCCGTCCTCGCAGATCGCCTGCTCCATCGGCGGTAACGTCGCCGAGAACGCCGGCGGCGTGCATTGCCTGAAGTACGGCTTGACCGTGCACAACCTGCTCAAAGTCGACATCCTTACCGTCGAAGGCGAGTTCATGACCCTCGGCAGCGACGCCCCGGACGCGCCGGGTTTCGACTTGCTGGCGCTGTTCACCGGCTCCGAAGGCATGCTCGGCATCGTCACCGAGGTGACGGTCAAGCTGCTGCCCAAGCCGCAAGTGGCCAAGGTGCTGCTGGCGGCCTTCGACTCGGTGGAAAAGGCCGGTCGTGCCGTGGGTGACATCATCGCCGCCGGCATCATCCCCGGCGGCCTGGAGATGATGGACAACCTGGCGATCAGGGCGGCGGAAGACTTTATCCACGCCGGCTACCCGGTGGAGGCCGAGGCCATTCTGCTCTGCGAGCTCGACGGAGTGGAGGCCGACGTCGCCGACGACTGCGAGCGCGTTCGTGAGGTGCTGGAGAAAGCCGGCGCCACCGAAGTACGCCTCGCTCGCGACGAGGCCGAACGGGTGAAATTCTGGGCCGGGCGCAAGAACGCCTTCCCAGCGGTCGGGCGCATCTCGCCGGACTACTACTGCATGGACGGCACCATCCCGCGTCGTGAGCTGCCAGGCGTGCTGCGCGGCATCGCCGAGCTGTCCGAGGAGTACGGCCTGCGCGTGGCCAACGTGTTCCACGCCGGCGACGGCAACATGCACCCGTTGATCCTGTTCGATGCCAACGTGCCTGGCGAGCTGGAGCGCGCCGAAGCCATCGGCGGCAAGATCCTCGAACTCTGCGTCAAGGTCGGCGGCAGCATCACCGGTGAGCATGGCGTTGGCCGCGAGAAGATCAACCAGATGTGCGCGCAGTTCAACAGCGACGAGATCACCCTGTTCCATGCGGTGAAGGCGGCGTTCGACCCCAGCGGCCTGCTCAATCCGGGCAAGAACATCCCCACCCTGCACCGCTGCGCCGAGTTCGGCGCCATGCATGTGCACCACGGCCAACTGCCCTTCCCGGAACTGGAGCGTTTCTGATGTCGCATGATTTCGACGCCAGCGCCGCGCTGCTGGAACAGGTCAACCACGCGCTGAACAGCGCCACCCCGCTGCGCATCCAGGGCAGCGGCAGCAAGGCTCATCTGGGCCGCGCCAGCACCGGCGAGGTGCTGGATACCCGCATGCATCGCGGCATCGTCAGCTACGACCCCACCGAGCTGGTACTCAGCGCCCGCGCCGGCACGCCGCTGGTCGAGATCGAGGCAGCGCTGGAGGCGAACAATCAGATGCTGCCATGCGAGCCGCCGCACTTGGGCGATGGCGCCACCCTCGGCGGCATGGTTGCCGCCGGGCTGTCCGGCCCGCGCCGCCCCTGGGCCGGCTCGGTACGTGACCAGGTGCTCGGCACCCGGGTGATCACCGGCCAGGGCAAGCTGCTGCGTTTCGGCGGCGAGGTGATGAAGAACGTCGCCGGCTACGACCTGTCGCGCCTGATGGCCGGCAGCTTCGGTTGCCTTGGCCTGCTCGCCGAAGTGTCGATCAAGGTGCTGCCCAAACCGCGCCAGGTGCTCAGCCTGCGCCTGGAAGTGGACGCCCTGCACGCCCTGAACAAGCTCGCCGAATGGGGCCAGCAGCCACTACCGATCAGCGCCGCCAGCCACGACGGTGCCGCGCTGCACCTGCGCCTGGAAGGTGGCGAGGGCTCGGTTCTGGCCGCGCGCCAGCGCCTGGGTGGCGAGGAGATCGATAACGGCTACTGGCATGAATTGCGCGAACAACGCCTGCCGTTCTTCAGCGCCAGCGGCACGCTATGGCGCCTGTCGCTGCCGGCCAACAGCGGTCTGCTCGACCTGCCCGGTCGCCAGATGATCGATTGGGGCGGCGCGCAGCGATGGCTGAAGACCAACGCCGACGGCGAGCTGATCCAGCGCGTGACGGCCAAGCTCGGCGGCCATGCCACGTGCTTCGCCGCCGGCCAGGCGCAACCTTTCCAGCCGCTGGCTGCACCGCTGCTGCGCTACCAGCGCCAGTTGAAGAACCAGCTCGACCCCCAGGGTATTTTCAACCCTGGCCGCATGTACGCCGAGGTATAAGACGTGCAGACCAATTTGAGTGAACAGGCCAAACGCCTGCCGCGCGCCGAAGAAGCCGAACGCATCCTGCGCTCCTGCGTGCACTGCGGCTTCTGCAACGCTACCTGCCCGACCTATCAGCTGCTCGGCGACGAGCTGGACGGCCCACGCGGGCGTATCTATCTGATCAAGCAGATGCTCGAAGGCAATGAAGTCACGGCCAAGACCCAACAGCATCTGGATCGCTGCCTGACCTGCCGCAACTGCGAAACCACCTGCCCGTCCGGCGTGCAGTATCACTACCTGCTGGACATTGGCCGTGAAGTGGTCGAACAGGCTGTGCCGCGACCGCTGAACGAACGCCTGTTGCGCCAGGGCCTGCGCGCCGTGGTACCGCGACCCGCGCTGTTCAAGACGCTGACCCAGGCCGGTCTGGCCCTGCGCCCGCTGCTGCCGGCCACACTCAAGGCCAAGCTGCCGCGCGAGATTCGCCCGGCCAAGCCGCGCCCGACCGAGCAACATGCGCGCCGCGTGCTGATGCTCGAAGGCTGTGTGCAACCAGGGCTGTCGCCCAATACCAATGCCGCCAGCGCACGCGTGCTCGATCGCCTCGGCATCAGCGTCACGCCGATCCACGAAGCCGGCTGCTGCGGCGCCGTCGACTATCACCTCAACGCTCAAGAAGCCGGGTTGCAACGCGCGCGGCAGAACATCGACGCCTGGTGGCCTGCCATCGAAGCCGGTACTGAGGCCATTGTGCAGACCGCCAGCGGCTGTGGTGCCTTCGTCAAGGACTATGGCCACCTGCTCGCCGGTGACCCGGTTTATGCGAACAAGGCAGCGCGGGTCAGCGCCCTGGCCAAGGATCTGGTCGAGGTGCTGCAGGGCGAGGCCCTGGAACAGCTGCAGGTGCGCGCCGAACAACGCCTGGCCTTCCATTGTCCCTGCACCCTGCAGCATGCGCAGAAGCTTGGCGGCGCGGTTGAAGGCGTGCTGACGCGTCTCGGTTTCGGCCTGACAGCGGTGCCGGACGGCCACCTCTGCTGCGGCTCGGCCGGCACCTATTCGCTGACCCAGCCGGAGCTGTCGCGGCAACTGCGCGACAACAAGTTGAACGCCCTGGAAAGCGGCAAACCGGACGCCATCGTCACCGCCAACATCGGCTGCCAGACCCACCTGGACGGCGCCGGGCGTACACCGGTGCGGCACTGGATCGAAATCGTCGAGGAAGCGATGGAATGATCACCCGTAACCTGGTGCAAACCTCGAATGGTCTTGCACAGGTAGGAGCGAGCTCTGCTCGCGAAGCTTTTGCTGTTAGCCATGGTTCGCGAGCAGAGCTCGCTCCTACGGATTAGCACGTAGCTCGGTCAGGGCATGCCCCTGACCACCAAAGCGGTGGATGTGAAAAGCGACATCCACCCTACAACTGATCACGAAGACACGAACACGAGGTATGCCATGCAACATAAAGCCGTACTCAGCCAAAGCGAAGTCAGCCAGATCCTCCAGGCAGCCCGCAGCGAAGCGCAGCAACAGGGCTGGGCCGTGGCCATCGCCGTGGTCGACGACGGCGGTCATCCGCTGGCACTGGAGCGCCTCGACGGCTGCGCGCCCATCGGCGCCTACATCGCCACCGAGAAGGCGCGCAGCGCCGCCATCGGCCGCCGCGAAACCAAGGGCTACGAAGACATGGTCAACGGTGGCCGCAGTGCCTTCCTCAGCGCACCGCTGATTACTTCATTGGAAGGTGGCGTGCCGGTGCTGGTGGACGGCCAGGTGGTCGGCGCCGTGGGCGTGTCCGGGGTCAAGGCCGAGCAGGATGCGCAGGTGGCCAAAGCGGGTATTGCGGCACTGTAAGCGATGGCGCACGCGCCTCGCGGCTAAATGGATCTGAAGAGCTTCGCCCTGGGGCGGGGCTCCTACAACACGTTGATTGACCCGCACCAACATGGGCGGAAGCAGACAGGAGAACAGCAACATGACCGAACGCGTGCAATGTCAGCGCCTGCAGGTAGCCGCCGAGCTCAAGCAATTCATCGAAAGCGAAGTGCTGCCGGGCAGCGGTATCGAGGCGGCGGCTTTCTGGAGCGGTTTCGACGCGCTGGTGCATGACCTGGCGCCGCGCAACCGCGCCCTGCTGGCTGAGCGCGATCGTCTGCAGACCGAGCTGGATGCCTGGCATCGCACCAACCCCGGCCCGATCCGTGACATGAACGCATACCGCACCTTCCTCGGCTCCATCGGCTATTTGCTGCCGCAGCCGAAGCAGGTCAAGGCGACCACTGCCAACGTCGACAGCGAGATCGCCACCCAGGCCGGCCCGCAGTTGGTGGTGCCAGTGATGAATGCACGTTACGCGCTCAACGCCGCCAACGCCCGCTGGGGCTCGCTGTACGACGCCCTGTATGGCACCGACGCGATCAGCGAAGAGGGTGGCGCCAGTAAAGGTCCCGGCTATAACGAAGTACGCGGCGCCAAGGTGATCGCCTTCGCCCGCGCCTTCCTCGACCAGGCCGCGCCGCTGGCCAAGGGCTCGCACGCCGATGCCAGTGCCTATGCCGTGGTCGCCGGCCAGCTACAGGTGACCCTGAGCGGCGGAGCACAGACCTACCTGGCGCAACCAGAGAAGTTCGTTGGCTTTCAAGGCGAGGCTGCCACGCCGAGCGCCGTGCTGCTGAAGAACAACGGCCTGCATTTCGAGATACAGATCGACGCCAATAGCCCCATCGGCCGCACCGACGCAGCCGGCGTGAAGGACGTGCTGATGGAAGCGGCGCTGTCGACCATCATGGACTGCGAGGACTCCGTGGCTGCCGTCGACGCCGCCGACAAGGTGGTGGTCTACCGCAACTGGCTGGGCCTGATGAAGGGTGACCTGGCCGAGGAGCTGGACAAGGGTGGCAAGCGCATCACCCGCCGGCTCAATGCGGATCGCGTCTACACCGCCGCCGATGGCAGTGAACTGACCCTGCACGGTCGTTCATTGCTGTTCATCCGCAACGTCGGCCACCTGATGAGCAACCCGGCGATCCTCGACGGTGAAGGCTTGGAAATTCCCGAGGGCATCCTCGATGCCGTGGTCACCAGCCTGATTGCCCTGCATGACCTGCAGCGCCGCGGCAACTCGCGCACCGGTAGCGTCTATATCGTCAAACCGAAGATGCACGGGCCGTTCGAAGTGGCCTTCGCCAACGAGCTGTTCGGTCGTGTCGAACAGCTGCTGGGCATGCCCGCGAACGCCCTGAAGATGGGCATCATGGACGAGGAACGGCGTACCAGCGTCAACCTCAAGGCCTGCATCGAGGCAGCCAGCGCGCGCGTGGCCTTCATCAACACCGGCTTCCTCGATCGGACTGGCGACGAGATGCACACCGCCATGGAAGCTGGCGCGATGCTGCGCAAGGGCGACATGAAATCCAGCGCCTGGATCCAGGCCTACGAGCGTAACAACGTACTGGTCGGCCTGGCCTGCGGGCTGCGCGGCAAGGCGCAGATCGGCAAGGGCATGTGGGCCATGCCGGACCTGATGGCAGCCATGCTCGAGCAGAAGATCGGCCACCCGAAAGCCGGCGCCAATACCGCCTGGGTACCGTCGCCAACCGCCGCCGTGCTGCATGCCCTGCACTATCACCAGATCGACGTGCAAGCGGTGCAGAGCGAGCTGGAACTGATCGACCTGGCCAGCCAGCGCGACAGCCTGCTCAACGATCTGCTCAGCGTGCCGGTCAGCGCCGAGCGGCCGTGGAGCGCCAACGATATCCAGCAGGAGCTGGACAACAACTGCCAGGGCATCCTCGGTTACGTGGTGCGCTGGGTCGAGCAGGGCGTCGGCTGCTCCAAGGTGCCGGATATCCACAACGTCGGCCTGATGGAAGACCGCGCCACCCTGCGTATCTCCGCCCAGCACATCGCCAACTGGCTGCACCACGGTGTGGTCAACGAGGCCCAGGTGCGCGAGACGCTGCAGCGCATGGCACAGGTAGTCGACGGGCAGAATGCCGGCGACCCGGCCTACCGCCCGATGGCGCCGAACTTCGAACAATCCCACGCCTTCCGCGCCGCCAGTGACCTGGTGTTCAAGGGCCGCGAGCAGCCGTCCGGTTACACCGAGCCGCTGTTGCATGCCTGGCGACTGCGCTTCAAAGAGGAGGTGTGAGCAACATCCACGCGTAGCCTGGGTTAACCCCGGAGATGGCGTGAAGGAGCAGTAACAAGCCCTGACGGTTTCTGACCGTCGGGGCTTTCGAGCATGAGCGCGACGATGGGTGATCCCTGCCGTCGCGGCTCGCGGAAAGGCCGGTGCCGTGGTGCCCGGCCCTTCCAGATGCGTGGCGCCGGGTATCCCCGGAAAACTGTGGTTCACAAGAAAAAGAAGGAACCAACCCATGAGTCAAACGCTGCTGTCCATCCTGGCCTTCGTGCCACTGGTGCTAGCGGGTGTACTGCTGATCGGCTTTCGCTGGCCAGCCAAGTACGCGATGCCGCTGGTGTTCGTCCTCACCGCCCTGATCGGCCTGCTGGCCTGGGACATGTCCCTCAACCGGGTCATCGCCTCCAGGGGCTGATACTCACGGCCGCGATCCTGTGGATCATCTTCGGCGCGATCCTGCTGCTGAACACCCTCAAGCACTCGGGAGGTATCGCGGCAATTCGCCGGGGCTTCTCCAACATCAGTCCGGATCGCCGCGTGCAGGCGCTGATCGTCGCCTGGCTGTTCGGCTGCTTCATCGAGGGCGCCTCCGGTTTCGGCACCCCGGCTGCCGTGGCCGCGCCGTTGCTGGTCGCCCTGGGCTTCCCGGCTCTGGCCGCGGTGGTGCTGGGCATGATGGTGCAATCGACGCCGGTATCCTTCGGCGCAGTGGGCACGCCAATCCTGGTGGGTGTCGGTTCGGGCCTGGACAGAACCGGCATCACCGAGCAACTGGTTGCCACCGGCAGCAGCTGGGAAGCCTTCTTCCACCTGATCTACTCGCGGGTAGCCATCACCCACGGCCTTATCGGCCTGCTGATGCCGCTGATCATGGTGATGATCATGACCCGCTTCTTCGGCAAGAATCAGAGCTGGAAGGAAGGCCTGGCCGTCGCGCCGTTCGCCATCTTCACCGCCTTCGCCTTCTCCCTGCCGTACATGGCAGCCGGCGTGTTCCTCGGCCCGGAATTCCCCTCGATGATCGGCGCCCTGGTCGGCCTGGCCATCGTGGTACCGGCCGCCAAGGCCGGCTTCCTGCTGCCGAAGGACACCTGGGACTTCGCTGAGCCGAAGGACTGGCCGTCCGACTGGATGGGCAAGATCGAGATGAAACTCGACGAGGTGGCCGGCAAGGCACCGATCTCCGTGCCCATGGCCTGGGCGCCCTACCTGCTGCTGGCGGTGTTCCTGGTGGTGTCGCGCACCTTCCCTGAGCTCAAGGCGGCGATGCTGGGCCTGAGCTTCGGCTGGAAGGACATCCTCGGTGAGACCGGCGTGTCCGGCACCATCGAACCGCTGTACCTGCCGGGTGGCATCCTGTGCATGGTGGTACTGGTGACCTTCTTCCTGCATCGCATGCGCTTCTCCGAGCTCAAGGCGGCGGTGGGCGAGTCGAGCAAGACCCTGCTCGGTGCCGGTTTCGTGTTGATCTTCACCATTCCCATGGTGCGTATTCTGATCAACTCGGGCGTAAACGGCAGCGACCTGGTGTCGATGCCGGTGGCCATGGCGCAATTGGTGGCCGACAGCGTTGGTGGCGTGTATCCGTTCTTCGCCCCAGCGGTCGGCGCACTGGGCGCCTTCATTGCCGGCTCCAACACCGTGTCCAACCTGATGCTGTCGCAGTTCCAGCTCAATGCTGCCGAGCTGATCGGCGTGTCCGGGGCGATGATGGTCGCTGTGCAGTCGGTCGGTGCGGCGGCGGGCAACATGATCGCCATTCACAACGTGGTGGCAGCCTCGGCTACCGTTGGTCTGCTCGGACGCGAAGGTATCACCCTGCGCAAGACCATCCTGCCGACGCTCTACTACCTCGCTGCAGCTGGCCTGATCGCGGTGGTGGCGATGTACGGCATGGCACTGACCGATCCGCTGATGACCGCTCGCTGACCGATGGCGGGCCGTGCACTGCGCGGCCCGACTTTGGTTGGTCCCTGGCTGGCGGCGATTGCCGCTAGCCCGCTTGGCGCGTCAGTGCAATTGCGGTAGCTTGCGTCGCGCAACACCGTGAGATTGGTCTGAGGTTTTTATGAAAAAGTGGCAATGCGTGGTCTGTGGACTGATTTACGACGAGAGCCAGGGCTGGCCGGATGACGGCATCGCTCCCGGCACCCGCTGGGAAGACGTGCCGGAAGACTGGCTATGCCCTGACTGCGGCGTCGGCAAGATGGATTTCGAGATGATCGAAATCGGCTGATCACGCCTGGTTTTCACGAAACGGCGACCCTCGGGTCGCCGTTTTGCTGTGCGTAATCTGATTATTCGCCGCCGACCGCGAAATTCGGCAGGCTGTTGACCGGCTGACGGAAGTTGAAGGGAATGGACTCGACCGCCAGCCCCACATTGCGCTGCACCACGAAATGCAGGTGCGGGCCGGTGCTGTTGCCGGTGTTGCCGGAGCGCGCCAACAGGCTGCCGGTTTCCACCCGCTGGCCTTCACGCACGCTGACCGAGCCCTTCATCAGGTGCAGGTAGACGCCCATGGTGCCGTCGTCATGCAGGATGCGCACGAAGTTGCCGGCCGGGTTGTTGCCGCGGCCGCTCTGCTGGTTCTCGGTCTTGACCACCATGCCAGCGCGTGCGGCGACGATGGGCGTGCCCTCGGGCATGGCGATGTCCACTGCATAGCGGCCCTTGGGCGTGAAATGACTGTAGGTGCCGTTGGCGCCCTGGGTCTGACGGAACGGACCGCCACGCCAGGGCAGCGGATAACGATGGATGCTCGGCTGCAGGCGCGGATCACCGAGGGCGTAGCGCAACCTGGGTTTGTAACGCAGTGGTTTGCTGGCGTCCTGCGCGGTGAGGGTAGCCAGGCGGATATTGCTGCGCGGTGGCAACACCCAGCGAATCGGTTTGTCCGGCGCGCCGATAGCGTTCTGTACCTGCTCCAGCTTCAGTTCGATTTCCACCGGGGCATACAGGTCATTGCGAATCAGCAGGGTTTCACCGGCTTCGTGCTTCTTGGTTTCCAGTTTCACCTGGTTGTCCAGGCGCTCGACCATGCGATCGTTGAACACGAATACCTGCGCGCCAGGCGCAGCCTGATCGCTATAGGTGACTACGCCGTTCTTGTCGACGTACTTGTAGATGGTCAGCGCAGCGGCCTGGCTGCAACAGGCCAGCAGACTGCAGAGAATAATTAGACGCCCTAGCATAACGACTCGGATCTTATGGCTTTTTGATATCCGGGTTAGCAAGACTAGCAGCGCAGCACGGAGCGCGCGAGACACCGACCGTCAGGCTGTGAACCGGCTCACCGCCATTGGTCGGCACAGCGCAGCGGATTGCATGCAGCTACGCGCCGGGGCTGAAATGCTTCTGTGCAGTGCCGCGGGCGATCAGCCGCGACAGGTAATCGAGTTTCTGCGGATCACGGTCGACGAATCGGAAAGTCAGTTGCAGCCATTCGCTGTCGGGCTTGGGTTCGAATGCCACCACCGCGTGCAGGTAGCCATTGAGCCGAGCGGTTTCCGCTGCTTCGCCCTGCTCCAGGTCGAGCACTGCACTCTCCAGCACCTGCGGCAGTTGTTCGGTGCGCTTGACCACCAGCAGTGCCTCCTTGAGGCTTAGCGCTTTGATCACACAAGCCATGCTACCCGCCGGCAAACGCAGCTGACCCTGGCCACGACCGGCTGGCGACTTGCTCGGGGCTGCCGGCGCTGGTGCTGCGCTCGGCTCAGCCTGGACCGCAGCCGGCACCGGAGCACTGGGTTTGACCACCTCAGCCTTGCCACCGGTGAGCGCGGCCAGCGAATCATTGGCAAAGCCGCCGCTGCTGAGCATCTTCGGCGGCGCGCTGGCGGCCAGGGCCTGCAGCTTGCCGGTGCGGCTCAGCGCCTTCTTCACCTTGGTCACCAGTTGCTCGTTGGAGAAGGGCTTACCGATGTAGTCGGAGACACCCGCCTGGATCGCCTGCACCACGTTCTCCTTGTCACCGCGGCTGGTGACCATGATGAAGGGCGTGGTTTTCAGGTTGTCCTGCTCGCGGCACCAGGTCAGCAGCTCGAGGCCGGACATCTCCGGCATTTCCCAGTCACAGAGGATCAGGTCGACCACCTGGCGGCTCAACATCTGCTGGGCCTTGCGGCCATTGATCGCTTCCTCGATCTGTACGCCGGGGAAATTGTCGCGCAACCCTTTCTTGACCAGATCACGGATAAAGGTCGCGTCATCCACCACCAGCACACTGACTTTGCTCATCGGCCACTCCTGTACGAATGGCAGTAAGCATAGTCATGGCCAGTGGCCTAAGGCCAACGGAAAACGTCGGACGTGCAACAAATCGCACAAACGAAACGGCCCGGGAAAGCCCGGGCCGTCGGCATCAAGCAGGCATCAGTCCCTGGACTTGCCCTCGACCTCTTCACGCATACGGGTCAGGCCGATGTGGCGCACATCGGTGCCACGCACCAGATAGATCACCAGTTCGGCGATGTTGCGCGCATGATCGCCGATGCGCTCCAGCGAGCGCAGCGCCCAGATCACGTTGAGCACGCGGGAGATCGAACGCGGATCTTCCATCATGAAAGTGACCAGTTCGCGCAGCGCGGTCTTGTACTCGCGGTCGACGGTCTTGTCGTACTGCGCCACCGACAGGGCCAGGTCGGCATCGAAGCGAGCGAAGGCGTCCAGTGCCTCCTGCACCATCTTGCGCACCTGATCACCGATATGACGAACCTCGACGTAACCACGCGGCGACTCGCCCTCTTCGCACAGCTGGATGGCGCGCTTGGCGATTTTTGTCGACTCGTCGCCGATGCGCTCGAGGTCGATCACCGACTTGGAGATGCTGATGATCAGACGCAGGTCGGAGGCCGCCGGCTGGCGACGGGCGAGGATGCGTACGCATTCCTCGTCGATGTTGCGCTCCATCTGGTTGATCTGGTCGTCGATCTCGCGCACCTGCTGGGCCAGGCCGGAATCGGCCTCGATCAGCGCGGTGACGGCATCATTGACCTGCTTTTCCACCAGGCCGCCCATGGCCAGCAGGTGGCTGCGCACCTCTTCCAGCTCGGCGTTGAATTGCTGGGAGATGTGCTGGGTAAGGTTGTCTTTGTTGATCATGTTTCGCTCCGCGAAAGTCCGGGTAGGGTGCGCCGTGCGCACCACAGGGCAGCTGCAACCGGTGCGCACAGCGCACCCTACGGGGTCAAATCAACCATAGCGACCGGTGATGTAGTCTTCTGTCTGCTTCTTGGCCGGGTTGGTGAACAGGGTGTCGGTGTCGCCGAACTCGATCAGCTTGCCCATGTACATGAACGCGGTGTAGTCGGAGACGCGCGCCGCCTGCTGCATGTTGTGGGTGACGATGACGATGGTGTACTTGCTCTTGAGTTCGTAGATCAGCTCTTCGACCTTCAGCGTGGAGATCGGGTCGAGCGCCGAGCAGGGTTCGTCGAGCAGCAGCACTTCCGGCTGCACCGCAACAGTACGGGCAATCACCAGACGCTGCTGCTGACCGCCGGACAGGCCCAGCGCCGAATCGTGCAAACGGTCCTTGACCTCGTCCCACAGCGCCGCGCTCTTCAGCGCCCATTCCACGGCCTCGTCGAGCACGCGCTTGCTGTTGATGCCCTGGATGCGCAGGCCATACACCACGTTCTCGTAGATGCTCTTGGGGAAGGGGTTGGGCTTCTGGAACACCATACCGACGCGGCGGCGCAGCTCGGCCACGTCCTCACCCTTGCGGTAGATGTTGCGGCCGTCGATGTTGATCTCGCCCTCCACACGGCAACCGTCGACAAGGTCGTTCATGCGGTTGAAGGTACGCAGCAGGGTCGACTTGCCGCAGCCGGACGGGCCGATGAAGGCGGTCACACGCTGCTTGGGGATATCCATCTTGACGTCGAACAGCGCCTGCTTCTGGCCGTAGTACAGGTTCAGGCCCGGTACGGCGATGGCCGTGGTCTCGTTGGCCAGGCTCAGGCTCTGCTTGTCGCGGCCGAGGGCGGCCAGGTCGATACCGTGGGTATGGGTTTCGTGTTGCATAAACTCACTCCGTTCGTAGCTACAAGCTGCAAGCTGCGCACCGGCGGTGCGCGACTCGTAGCTGCGTTAGTGATCCAGCGCCTTGTACTTCTCGCGCAGGTGGTTACGGATATAGACCGCGGTCAGGTTGAGCAGGGCGATGACGATCACCAGCAGCAGCGCCGTGGCGTAAACCAGCGGGCGCGCAGCCTCGACGTTGGGGCTCTGGAAGCCGACGTCGTAGATGTGGAAGCCCAGGTGCATGATCTTCTGATCGAGGTGCAGGTACGGGTAGTTGCCATTGAGCGGCAGGGTCGGCGCCAGCTTCACCACACCCACCAGCATCAGCGGCGCCACCTCACCAGCGGCACGGGCCACGGCCAGGATCAGGCCGGTCATCATCGCTGGGCTGGCCATCGGGATGACCACCTTCCAAAGCGTCTCGGCCTTGGTCGCACCAAGCGCCAGCGAGCCTTCGCGCACTGCCCGCGGAATCCGCGCCAGGCCTTCCTCGGTGGCAACAATCACCACCGGCAGGGTCAGGATCGCCAAGGTCAATGAGGCCCACATCAGGCCCGGCGTGCCGAAGGTCGGCGCCGGTGCGGACTCAGGGAAGAACAGTTGGTCGATCGAGCCGCCCAGCACGTAGACGAAGAAACCGAGACCGAATACGCCGTAGACGATCGAAGGTACGCCAGCCAGGTTGTTCACCGCGATGCGGATCACCCGGGTCAGTGCGCCCTGGTGCGCGTATTCACGCAGGTACACCGCAGCGATCACGCCGAACGGGGTAACGATCACCGCCATCAGCATGACCATCAGCACGGTGCCGAAGATGGCCGGGAAGATACCGCCTTCAGTGTTGGCCTCACGCGGCTCGGCGCTGACGAATTCCCACAGCTTCATGGCGTAGAAGCCGAGCTTGTCGACAGTGCCCATGGCGTTCGGACGGAAGGCGCGGACAATCTTGCCCAGTTCGATTTCAGTCTGACGACCATCGCTGGCGCTCAGGGTCACACTGTCACGGTTGATCTGCTGGGTCAGTGCCACCATGCGCTCTTCGAGCACCTTGTACTCGGCATTCAGCGCATCGCGGCGAGCGTCCATGTCAGCTTGCGCGGCGTCATCCAGCTTGCCCTGCAACTGCAGTTTGCGGCCTTCCAGACGGATCCGCTCGAGGCTGTGGTTGATGCGGCCGATGTCTTTCTTCTCCAGGCGCACCAGTTGCGCATGCAAATCATCGACGCGATCCAGACGCTCCTGCAGCGCAACCCAGGCCGCATCACCCTCGGCGATTACCTGACCGCTTTCCTTGACGTTGAGCAGGTTGCCGTAGAAGTTGCCCCACTCGCGACGTTCCAGCACCGTAATGCCCGCTGGCTTGCGCGGGTTGCTCAGCCACTCGCCGACCACCCAGGTGAAGTCGGCGCCGAACAGCTCGCGGTTACCCACTTTCATCAGCTCGCGGGTCATGAATTCGCCGCCCTCTTCGGCGACCGGCAGGCCTGCGGCCGCGAGACGAGCGCGCGGCACTTCCTCGACCTGCACCACCTCACCCAGCATCACCCGCGCTTCCTGACCAGGCACCTGGTAGTCGGCTTCGAGGATGTCGGCCGGCCAGAAGTGGCCCAGGCCACGAGAGGCGATCACCGCCAGCAGACCAAGGGTCATGATGATGGCGATGGCAACCGCGCCACCGCTCATCCACACGCCCGGAGCGCCGCTCTTGTACCAGGATTTCAGGTTGTTCTGTTTCACGGACATATACCTTCCAAAACCTTAGAGCGACGAATACTTGGTGCGCAGACGCTGACGGATCAGCTCGGCCAGGGTGTTCATGACGAAGGTGAACAACAGCAGCACCATGGCGGCCAGGAACAACACACGGTAGTGAGTGCCGCCAACCTCAGACTCGGGCATTTCCACCGCGACGTTGGCCGCCAGGGTGCGCATGCCTTCGAAGATATTCATGTCCATGATCGGCGTGTTGCCGGTGGCCATCAGTACGATCATGGTCTCGCCCACCGCGCGGCCCATGCCGATCATCAACGCCGAGAAGATGCCCGGGCTGGCGGTGAGAATCACCACGCGGGTCAGGGTCTGCCAGGGTGTCGCACCGAGGGCCAGGGAGCCGAAAGTCAGGCTCTTGGGCACACTGAACACGGCGTCTTCGGCGATGGAGTAGATGTTCGGGATCACCGCGAAGCCCATCGCCAGGCCCACCACCAGGGCGTTGCGCTGGTCGAAGGGAATGCCCAGGTCGTTGGACAGCCACAGGCGCATATTGCCGCCGAACAGCCAGTTTTCCAGATGACCACTGATGCCGATGGAGAACCAGCCCACGGCAATCACGACCGGGATCAGCAGCGCCGCTTCCCAGCCCTCGGGAACGCGATGGCGGATGGACTCAGGCAGCTTGGTCCAGAGGAAGCCGAACAGCAGGATGCCCACCGGCGTCAGCAGCAGCAGGCTGAAGATGCCGGGTAAATGGTTCTCCAGAAACGGCGCGAGGAACAGACCGGCAAAGAAGCCGAGAATCACCGTCGGCAGCGCTTCCATCAGCTCGATCACCGGCTTGACCTTGGTGCGCATGCGCGGCGCCATGAAGTAGGCGGTGTAAATCGCTGCCGCGATGGCCAACGGAGCAGCCAGCAACATGGCGTAGAAGGCCGCCTTGAGCGTACCGAAGGCCAGCGGCGAGAGGCTCAGCTTGGCCTCGAAATCGGTGTTGGCCGAGGTCGACTGCCAGACATAGTCAGGCTCCGGATAGCTTTCGTACCAGACCTTGCCCCACAGCGAACTCCAGGAGATTTCCGGGTGCGGGTTGTCGACCAGGAAACGCTGCAGCTTGCCATCCGACTCCACCAGCACACGACTGGCACGCGGCGACAGGGCAGCGATGGCGCCGCCTTCGGCGACCTGCTGCTTGAGCAGGGTGCGGTGCGCGGTGCTGTGGAAAATGCCCAGGCGGCCGTCGGCATCCAGCGCCATGAAACCCTTGCGGCGCTCCTCGGGCAGAATCTGGGTGATCGCGCTGCTGCCCAGTTGGAAGCTGCGGATCGACTGGAAAGTGGACTTGCCGTCCTTGTCACGCACCATGAACCACTGCTGGATGCCGCCCTTGGCGTCACCGATCATGATCGAGATACCGCCGAGCAGGCTGGTGGCGCTAGTCACACTGTTGGAAGCATCCTTGAGCAGCTCGTAACGACCATTGAGGCTGCGCTTGCGCAGGTCGAAAACGTCGGCACTGGAGCTGCCGTTGAATACGTACAACCACATCTGACGCGGGTCGAGAATCAGCTGGCTGATCGGCTCACCGATCTGCGGCAGGTTGATGCGCTCCTCGCTGACGCTCACCTCGCCGGTGAACAGGTTCTCTTCACGGCTCAGGCTGATCAGGTGCAGCTCATTGCCGGTGGAGCCGGCCAGCATCAGCGTACCGCTGTTGAGGTTGATGGCGATGTGCTCGAGTGGTCGGCCTTGCGGATCGACTTCGATAGCTGCCTCACCGTAGGGGTACTCGATCTGTGGTGCGATCGTGCGCACGTTGTCCGGGTAGCTGATCTTGTAGTTGTGCTGAATGATCAGCGCCTGGCCGTTGGACAGGCCCAGTACCACGCGGCGCGTGCCTGGCTGATCCTGGCTGACGGACGCAACCGAAACACCCTGCGGCAACGGCAACTGCAGACGCTGCAGGGCTTCGCCGGTCTTGAGTTCGAAGAACTGCACGGCACCGGAAGCGTCCAGGCGCATGGCCACCTGGTTCTGTTCCTCGATGGCCAGCATCAATGGCGCTTGCGCCTCAGCCAGCCAGGCCGGTTGCTGAGCCTGGCGAGAGGTCAGTTCAGCGCCCTGGAACATGGGCAGCACAACGTGGGCGAGATAGAAGAAGATCAGGGTGATGGCGCCCAGAACCGCCAAACCACCGATGGAGACATACCAACGCGCCATACGATCCTTCAACGCGCGCATACGGCGCTTGCGTTGCAGGGCAGGCGTATTGAAGTCGATCCCTAGCGGATTCTGCGAACGGTTCATGGATTCGTTTGCCAAGTCATTCATGCGAGAAGTCTCTGCGCGAGCTTGATTGCAGCGCATACGGCTGCCCAGGCTTGTCAATTTAGCGAGCTTGTGTGACAGAAAGATTACAGCCTGCTGACATGACGAAGCCCGCCACCCATAAGGTGGCGGGTTCGTCGAATGGCCTGGCTACCAGAGCCAGGCCATCACACTGGAAGCCTTACAGGCCCAGTTCCTTCATCGCTTTTTCGGCTACCTTGGACGGCAGCGGGATGTAACCGTCTTTCATCACGACGTCTTGGCCCTGCTTGGACAGCACCAGCTTGATGAACTCGGCATCCAGCGGGCTCAGCGGCTGGTTCGGTGCCTTGTTCACGTAGACGTAGAAGAAGCGGGCCAGCGGGAACTTGCCAGCCAGGGCGTTTTCTTCCGAGGCTTCGAAGGCTTCACCGCCCTTCTTGGACAGCGGTACGGCGCGAACGCTGGAGGTACGGTAGCCAATACCCGAGTAGCCAATGGCGTTCAGGGTGCTGGAGATCGACTGCACCACAGAAGCCGAACCCGGCTGCTCGTTGACGTTGGATTTGAAGTCGCCTTTGCACAGGGCTTCTTCCTTGAAGTATCCGTAGGTGCCGGATACCGAGTT
This sequence comes from Pseudomonas sp. YY-1, assembly GCF_002843095.1. Lineage (NCBI taxonomy): Bacteria > Pseudomonadati > Pseudomonadota > Gammaproteobacteria > Pseudomonadales > Pseudomonadaceae > Pseudomonas > Pseudomonas sp. YY-1. Next base: position 29,589 of record NZ_PJLX01000012.1, read on the forward strand.
ACGACCGAACAGCTGCAGCGGCTTGTTTGCCCACTCGCCGGTCAGACCGAGATCACCCCAGGTCTTGATGTCCTTGTCGTTACCGCACAGGCGGGTGCTGGAGAAGATCGCGTCAACCTGCTCGATCGACAGCGACTTGATCGGGTTGTCCTTGTGCACGAACACCGCCAGGGCGTCGATCGCTACCGGAACGGCGGTCGGCTTGTAGCCGTACTTCTCTTCGAACGCCTGGATTTCGCTGTCCTTCATCGGACGGCTCATCGGGCCCATGTTGGCGGTGCCTTCGGTCAGCGCGGGTGGCGCAGTGGAGGAACCAGCGGCCTGGATCTGGATGTTCACGTTGGGGTAGTTCTTCTTGAACTCTTCTGCCCACAGGGTCATCAGGTTGGCCAGCGAATCGGAACCGACGCTGGACAGGTTGCCCGACACACCGGAAGTCTTTTCGTAGTTCGGCAGAGCCGGGTCGACGGCGGCTACAGCAGATACGGCGCTTACGCCAGCGGCGGCGAAAGTCAGGGCCGCCATCAAACGCTTCAGTTTCATGCCTTGCTCCTAGCAGGATAGTGTTGGATGGAACGGGCCCAAGTATCTGCAGGCCACGTGACCACTCTATGAAACGAATGTGACAGTTAAATGAACGTCGACGAGTTTCGGGTGTGACCGATAAAGCGCTTCGCGTGGGTTGGGGGGGAAGTGCGGGGGATACTGGACTGGCGTATTTGTGTGCGTATCGCTTACTGGCTTAGCACTATCCATTACCGAGTCCACTGAGCGTTTGGGTTGCGCCCCTTACGGGCGCCGCTCCGGGGGCCGGCTTACAAGGGCCGTCCATGGCCCTTTAAGCCTCTCGCCGCATCCATGCCGCTCGTCCCCCTACGCAACACCTAAGTTCGGCCTCCTGAAGGGGACCGGACCGCGAGCTTGCGAAATCTCCGGAAGATCAAAGTCGGTAGCGTTTGGCTTTTGCTCTTCAACTGCGATGGTACAGACGACGCCCAAGTCCCCTTCAGGAGGCCGAGTGGAATCGCCGCGTAAGGGGTTGAGCGACATGGATGTCGCGAGAGCTGCGATGGGCCAGGGGTGCCCTTCGCAGCGTGCCCCTGGAGTGGTGATGGAACGAGGGAACCCCGGCGCAGCCGGGGCCGGATGGTGGGGTGCCCTTCTCTTTGGTTACTTTCTCTTGGGCAAGCAAGAGAAAGTGACTCGCCCGTAAGGGGCGAAACCAAGACGAAAGATCGACACGCCAATGATCCTTGCCCGGATATAAATAGCGCTAAAAGAACACACAAACTTGCCGCCCTGGCCTGCCCATCCCCAATAAAAAGCCCCCACACGCAGTGCGTGCAGGGGCTCGTAACAACGTCGCAGTGATTACTGCATATTCTGCTTCAGCGCGCGCATACGGTCGTGGCAAGCCCGCACCTTGGGCATCTCCACGGCCAACAGGACACGGACGTCATTGTCCGCGCTTTCCAGCGCATCTTCGAAGGCATGCAGAATACGGTCCTCTGCCTCCTCCAACTGCGCAACGTAGGTGGCATCTTCATCCTTGGCCAGGGTCGCGCGGGTGTCGGCGTAGAACTGGCGCAGCTTGCCCAGCATGGTGCCGCCAGACGCCGGCTCGCTCTGGTTGGCCGCAACCTTGACGCTCAGGGCGTCGATCACTTCAGTCTTGGCACGCACCATGTCGCGGAACAGCGCCTGCAGGCGGATGTCCTTGACCTCATCGTGGGCATGCTCGTAGAAGCGCTTGCCGTCGCGGGTGATTTCGATCAGTTCATTGAGTTGTGCGGTCTTGCTGCTCATGGATTCTCTCCTTGGCGATGGGACTTGCGGGTTATCGGCCGCTCCAGCGGCCGCGATTGCTTGGTTCAACTGTTGATACGCAGGGCATCTGCATCGACGCCACGCACGCCGCGAATGTTGCGGGCGATCTCGACCGCCAGGCGCTTCTCGGCGCTGCTCAGCACACTGCCGCGCAGGCTGACGAGACCGTCGTCGGTGTTCACCGAAATGTTCATGGCGTCCAGGTTACGGCTGTAGAGAAAGCTGGCCTTGACCTTACTGGTGATCCAGCTGTCGCTGATGTTCTCGCGCGCTTCGTCGAGGGTGGTTTGCACTTCGCTGCTACTGCTGTCGGCAGTGCTGATGCTGAGGTGGTTGAACACCTCGCGCACACCATCGGTATTGGCTGCCAGTTGCCCCGCCAACTCCTTGGCCGCGGGCGTCTGTGCGTGACCACTCAGGGTGATGTTGCCGGTCTCGCTCTTGACCTGAATGTCCAGGCCACGGGTGTTGCTGTTCCACAGCAGCTTGGACTTGACCGTGGCGGCGAGGCTGGCGTCCTCGAGACGCTGCACCATCCCCGGCGGGTTGCCCTCGACGGCATCGCTGCCGACTTCGATGCGATTGTTCACCGAGTCGATGCCCTCTATGCTCAGCGCCACCTGCTCGGCCAGCTCCTTCTGCACGTCGTTCTCGACCTTGCCACCGAGGGTGGCCACGCCATCCTCCACGTCGATCTTGAGCTTGAACGGGTTGAGATGGCGGTTGAGCGCGAAGGCAGTCCAGATTGAGCCTTCCTGGCGCGCAGCTTCGAGCTGCGAAGCCAGCGCGCCCTCGGCGGCCTGGCTGGCCAATGGAGTCAGGCCGAGCAGCAAAGCAGTGCTGGCGGCCAGCATCAAGGGTTTGAACGGGGGCATGAGTTCACTCCTGTTCGTGAGACGATACGAGGAATATGGCAAGCCCCATGCCAGCCATGAAAGAACATAAATACTATGTAAAACAATAAGTTAAACACAGTAAAGGCACCCTGCCTGCATGCAGGGTGCAGTATCTGCGCATTCAGGCCGTGCAACTTGCACGGTTTTTACCTGACTAAGCTGCATCGACCAGCAAGACGGAGCACATACATGGCAGTTGCAGAGCAAACCAGCGGGCGCATTCTGCTGGTGGATGACGAAGCGGCAATCCTGCGTACCTTCCGCTACTGCCTTGAAGATGAAGGCTATGACGTCGCCGGGGCCAGCAGCGCGGCGCAAGCCGAAGCGCTGTTGCATCGACAGGTGTTTGACCTGTGCTTCCTCGACCTGCGCCTGGGCGAGGACAACGGTCTCGACCTGCTGGCGCAGATGCGCATCCAGGCGCCGTGGATGCGCGTGGTGATCGTCACTGCCCACTCGGCCGTGGACACAGCGGTCGACGCCATCCAGGCCGGCGCCGCCGATTACCTGGTCAAACCCTGCACTCCCGATCAACTGCGCCTGGCGGCCGCCAAGCAGCTGGAAGTGCGTACCCTGGCCGCGCGCCTGGAAGCGCTGGAGGGCGAGGTGCGCAAGGTCAAGGACGGGCTCGATTCACACAGCCCGGCGATGATGTCGATCCTGGAAACCGCGCGCCAGGTTGCGGCCACCGACGCCAATATCCTCATCCTCGGTGAGTCCGGCACCGGCAAGGGCGAGCTGGCCCGCGCCATTCACGGCTGGAGCCGCCGCGCCAAGCGTACCTGCGTGACCATCAACTGCCCGTCGCTGACTGCCGAGCTGATGGAGAGCGAATTGTTCGGCCATGCCCGTGGCTCCTTCACCGGCGCCAGCGAAAGCACCCAGGGCCGCGTCAGCCAGGCCGATGGCGGTACCCTGTTCCTCGACGAGATCGGCGACTTCCCGCTGACGCTGCAACCCAAGCTGCTGCGCTTCATCCAGGACAAGGAATACGAGCGCGTCGGCGACCCGGTCACGCGCCGCGCCGATGTACGCATCGTCGCCGCCACCAACCTGGATCTCGACGAAATGGTCCGTGAAGGGCGTTTCCGCGAAGACCTGCTCTACCGCCTCAACGTCATCACCCTCAAGCTGCCGCCACTGCGCGAACGCCACGAAGACGTGATGTCCCTGGCCGAACGCTTTCTCGCCCGTTTCGTCAGCGACTACGGCCGTCCGGCCTGCGCCTTCAGCCCCGAAGCGGCAGCGGCTCTGCAGGCATATCGCTGGCCAGGCAATATCCGCGAACTGCGCAACGTCATCGAGCGTGCCAGCATCATCTGCCAGAGCGAGACCGTGGAGATTGCCCACCTCGGCCTCGGTGGCAGCAACGAAGCACCAACCAGCACCGTGCGGGTCGGCGCACCGATGAGCCTCGAGGAGCTGGAGAAGGCCCACATCGCTGCGGTATTGGCCAGCAGCAGCACCCTCGACATGGCGGCCAAGACACTGGGTATCGATACCTCGACCCTCTATCGCAAACGCAAGCAGTACAACCTCTAACCATGGGACCACCATGAAGCTGTCGATGAAGCTTCGCACGCGCCTGTTTCTCAGCATTTCGGCGCTGATCACCGTGGCCCTGCTGGGCCTGCTGCTCGGCCTGTTCAGCGTCACGCAGATGGCGCGTAGCCAGAGCGAACTGATCCAGCGTGGCTTCGATGCCGTGCAGGTCGGCCAGAAGCTGCGCCAGCATCTGGGCGACGAGCTGATCGTGCTGATCGATCCGCAGCCTGACGCGCAGCGCCTCGAGACCATTCGCCAGTCGTTCCGCGCCACCTTCGAGGAAGGGATCAACACCAACCTCGGCGCCGACTACATACGAGGACTGGAACGCGCTGCGGAGCTTTACGACGCGATGGAAAAAGCGGCCAGCGGCGGCACCCCGCCTGGCGAAACGCCGCACAACCTGGGCGGTTACAAACCCTTCACCGAAGCCTTTCAGCGCTTGCGCAATCACCTGCTGGAACAGCAGGATCAGGTCGTCAACTGGGTCATCGCCGCCGAGCACAAGGCCGGCGAGCGTTCCCAGCTGATCGCCGGGCTTCTGGTACTGACCGGCCTGGCCGTGCTGGCGATCGGCGTACTCACCGCCCACGGCATCGCCCGCCGCTTCGGCGCGCCCATCGATATGCTGGTGCGCGCCGCTGACCAGATCGGCCAGGGCAAATACGATGTGGTACTGCCTGTATCGCCCGTGGTGGAGTTGGCAGTGCTGAGTCGCCGCTTCGGCCTGATGACCGAGGCGCTGCGCGAATACCATTCGAGCAACCTCAACCAGTTGCTCAGCAGCGAAGGCCGCCTGAAAGCCGTGCTCGACAGCATCGACGATGGCCTGGTCATCCTCGACGAGCAGGGCCGCATCGAGCACGCCAACCCCGTAGCGCTACGCCAGCTGTCCTGGCACGCCGATATCCTCGGTCAACCGATCGGACCGCTGCTGCCGGATCACGCCGTCGACGAGGCACTGCGCCAGGTACTCGCAGGCGAGCTGCTGTACGAACCGCCCGCCGACCTGCAGATCGAGCGCGACGGTGAAACCCGTCTGCTGGCCTGGGCGCTGACGCCGGTCCAAGTGAGCGAAGGTGGCAGCGTAGGGGCCGTGATGGTGCTGCGTGACGTCACCAAGCAACGCGCCTTCGAGCGTGTGCGCAGCGAATTCATCCTGCGCGCCTCGCACGAGCTGCGCACGCCGATCACCGGCATGCACATGGCCTTCAGCTTGCTACGCGAGCGCCTCTCGCTGCCGCCGAGTGGCCGTGAGCAGGAGCTGATGCGCACCGTCGATGAGGAAATGCATCGCCTGGTGCAGTTGATCGACGATCTGCTGAATTTCTCGCGCTACCAGAACGGCATGCAGACCCTGCAGCGCCGTCCCTGCGACCTGGCCGAGATGATCCGGCAGGCGCCGCAGCGCTTTGTCGAGAAGACCGCCGAGCGTGAAGTGACACTGGTCTGCGAGGTTCACGAACCGCTGCCGCGCCTGAGCCTCGATGCTGCACAACTGGAGCGACTGATCGACAACCTGATCGACAATGCCCTGCGCTACAGCAACCCGGGTGATGCAGTGCGGCTACAGGTACGCCGCCACGGCGAGCAGGTGATCGTCAGCGTGCAGGATGACGGCGAGGGCATCCCCTTCGAGCAGCAGGCTCGTATCTTCGAGCCCTTCGTTCAGGTTGGCAGACGCAAGGGTGGCGTCGGTCTGGGTCTAGCGCTGGCGCGGGAGATCGTGCAGTTGCACGGCGGCCAGCTCAGCGTTCACTCCCGCCCGGGCGAAGGCTCCACCTTCTACTTCAGTCTGCCGGTCTGAGGTCTCACCTGGACTGATGACTCGGGCAATAAAAAACGCCGCAATCTTCGCGGCGCTTTCTATTGCTTCGGTGCCGAATCACGCTCAACGCAGGACCGGATCGAACTTGATGCGGCGCCCGGCCATCAGCGCCACCAGGAAACCCAGGCCGAAAACGACGCTGGCTCCCTTGAGCAGCAGGGCGGAACCCTCTTCCAGGCCCGGGCTTAGCCACAATGCGGCCAGGCTCGACAAGGTCATGATCAACAACAGGATGGCACTTCTGGACATGGCAGGACTCCTTGTCGGTCAGAACACCCAGCGCTGGGTGCTGTTGGCAGGGCGCGGCTCACGGTTGGCGGTATCGGTGTCGCCATCGTCGGAAATACGCAGCCACTGGGCGTCGTCACCGATGGCGCCGACTGCGCGGGTAGGCTGGCTACGCAGTTCGGCGGAGCCGCCCTGCCGGGCACCGACACGGGACTCCCAAACGGGCGAGTTGGAAATGGTGAACTCAGCCGTCTTAGTAATGGCGCCAGCCGAGCCGGTGAAATCTTTGGCGTAAGCCCCGTTGACCAGCAATGCAGCGACGCAAAACAGGCTCAGTCGGACGATGTTCATGGCGCTTCTCCATCAGCAGGTCTGTCGGGGGCTTACACGACTGATTTTGCAGCGCTCATGCCAACATCAAATCACGAATAATATTCTTATAAATCAATGAGTTATTAATTTGTAAAATTTTTTGCCCCATGCACTTTGCAAGATGCATGAATTACGACACGTGCAATTTGCACGATCAGCTGCGACGCGGCAGCACGACACTGAAGCAGGCGCCCTCGCCGAGGCGACTGCTGAGCTCGATACGGCCACCGTGGGCCTGGACGATCTGCTCGCTGATGAACAGGCCAAGTCCAAGCCCTTGGGCGACGCTGGTACCGGATACCCGCTCGAACTGCTCGAATACGCGCCCCTGATCCTCTTCCGAGATACCCAGGCCCTGATCGCGTACTTCGGCACGAACCTGCTCACCCTCTGCCGCGACCCGTACCGATACCGGCTTGCCGCCACCGTAGCGCAAGGCGTTGGTCAGCAGGTTGGCGAGAACCTGCTCGATGCGGAACTCGTCCATCATCACCGGGGCCGGCCCCTCCACGTGCAGGTCGATAGGCGTGCCGGTATTGGTGTACTGCGCAGCCAGGCTCTCTACCACGCTGCCGGCCAACACACCGAGGTCACCCGGTTCCGGGCGCACGGAAAGCTTGCCGGTACGGATGCGCGAAACATCCAGCATGTCGTCGATCAGGCGGCTCAGGCTGCGGATCTGCCGCTCATCGCGCGTGATCATCTCCTGCAGCTTGTCGGGCGTGAAGGCATCCATGCGCCCCTGCTCCAGGCGCAGCCGGCGCAGTTGCACATCGAGGATCAGGCCGTTGAGCGGCGTGCGCAGCTCGTGCGAGGCGATGGACATGAACACGTCACGCATCTCCACCGCCTTCTGCAGCTCCGCCTGCGTTTCGCGCAGCTCCTCGAGTAGCGCCTCCTGTTCACGGCGCGCCGCCTCGACCACCTCCAGCTGCATGCTCAGGGCTTTGCGGTGGCGGTACAGCTCGACGAACATGGACACCTTGCTGCGCACCTCGAACGGCGACAACGGCTTGTGCAGGAAATCCACCGCACCGCTCTCGTAACCCCGGAAGGCATAGTCCATGTCGCGCCCGACCGCGCTGACGAAGATGATCGGAATGTGCTTGGTCTTCTCCGTGCCACGCATCAGCTCGGCCAACTCGAAGCCGTTCATGCCCGGCATCTTCACGTCGAGAATGGCCAGGGCGAATTCGTTTTCGAGCAGTAGCGACAACGCCTCATCGGCACTGCTGGCCTGGAACACGGTGCGATCCTCGCTCTGGATCAGCGAACGCAGGGCCAGGAGGTTTTCCGGCAGGTCGTCGACGATCAGCACCTTGGCTTCAATCTTCCTCAGCATGGCAGGGTATCCAGTTCGGCCAGCAGCAGGCGCATGGCATTGATAGGCAGGAGAAAATCCGGTTTGAGCAGCGCCAGCGCGGCATTCGGCATGGTGGGCACCAGCGCGTCGGCCGGGTCCTGTACCAGTGTCAGCCCACCGGCCTGCTGAACAGCCAGCAGGCCGAAAGCGCCATCCTCGTTGGCGCCAGTCAGCAGCGCAGCAGCCAGGTGCTCGCCGTAGGCATCGGCAGCAGACTCAAAGAGGATGTCGATCGAGGGCCGGGAGAAATGCCGCGGCTCCTCACGACTGAGGGAAAAGCTGCGCTCGGTTTCGATGGACAGGTGGTAACCCGCGGGCGCCACGTAAACCATGCCGCTGCGCAGGTATTCCTTGTCCTCGGCTTCCTTGACCGGCAGCCGTAGGCGCCGGGCAAGCAGGTCTGCCAGCAGGCTGTCGTTGCGATCCGGCTGATGCAGCAGGCACACCACCGGCAGCCGGTAGTCCGGCGGCAGGTCTTCGAGCAGGCTGAGCAAGGCTTCCACGCCGCCGGCAGAAGCGCCGATCAGTAGCGCCTGCAGCGGCGCACGAACCTGGCCGCGGAGGTTGATCCGCTGGCTGCTCATCGCTTGCGAAAAATCCGCTCGGGCCGCGACACGGCCTCGAACTGTCGGGCGTAGGCGGAGAAATCCAGGCTTTCCTTGCTGCCCAGGCCGAGAAAGCCGCGATGACAGAGGGACTCGTGGAACAGACCGAGGGCACGGTCCTGCAGGTCGCGGTTGAAATAGATCAGCACATTGCGGCACGACACCAGATGGGTTTCGGCGAACACGCTGTCGGTGGCCAGGCTGTGGTCGGCGAAGGTCACGTTGGCGCGCAGCGACTTGTCGAACAGCACGCGGTCATAGGCTGCCGAGTAGTAGTCGGAAAACGCCCGCTTGCCGCCGGATAGCTGATAGTTCTGGGTATAGGTGCGCAGGTTGTCGAGGGCGAAGATGCCCTGTTCGGCCTTTTCCAGCGAGTGCGGGTTGATGTCGGTGGCATAGATCATGGTGCGCTCCAACAAGCCTTCCTCGTGCAGCAGGATGGCCAGGGAGTACACCTCCTCCCCCGTACTGCAGCCAGCCACCCAGACCTTCAGCGATGGATAGGTGTGCAGCAGCGGCACCACCTGCTCGCGCAGGGCGAGAAAGTAGTCGGGGTCGCGGAACATCTCGCTGACCGGGATGGTGAGGTACTGCAACAGCTGCATGAACGCCTGCGGCTCGTGCAGGATGCGCTCCTGCAGCGCCGAAATGGTCGGGCAATCGAGCTGCGCCTGCGCCTGACGCACACGGCGCTTGAGCGAGGCTTTCGAATAATCGCGAAAGTCGTAGCTGTAACGCAGATAGATCGCCTCGATCAGCAGGCGCAGCTCGATTTCGTCAGGCATCACAGACGCTCCAGCTTGGGCATCCACACGCGGATCAGGGAGAACAGGCGATCCAGGTCGATGGGTTTGGCCAGGTAATCGTTGGCACCGACCTGACGGCAGCGCTCCTGGTCATCCTTCATCGCCTTGGCCGTCACCGCAATGATCGGCAGGTTTTTCCAGCGTTCTTCCAGGCGAATCTGCCGGGTGGCCTCGTAGCCATCCATCTCCGGCATCATCACGTCCATCAGTACAAGGTCGATGTCCTCGTGCTCGCGCAACTTGGCCAATGCCTCATGGCCGTTGCGCGCCACCTCCACCGAGGCGCCCTTCTGCTCCAACGCGCTGGACAGGGCGAAGATGTTGCGCACGTCGTCATCGACCAGCAGCAGGCGGCGGCCCTCGAACAGTTTGTCACGGCTGCGCGCGGTCTTGAGCATCTTCTGGTGCTCGCTGGACAGCTCGGCCTCGACCTTGTGCAGGAACAGGGTGACCTCGTCCAGCAGCCGCTCCGGCGAGCGTGCGCCCTTGATGATGATCGAGCGCGAATACTTGAGCAGCTCGGCTTCCTCGTCGCGGGTCAGGTTGCGCCCGGTGTAGACGATCACCGGCGGGAAGGAGCAGATGTCTTCCTCGGCCATGCGCCGCAGCAGCTCGTTGCCAAGCATGTCAGGCAACTTGAGGTCGATGATCATGCAGTCGAAGACGGTCGTGCGCAGTTTCTCCAGCGCTTCGCCGGCCAGGGCCACGGCGGTGATCTCGATGTCTTCGTCGCCGATCAGGCGGGCCACGCTGTCGCGCTGCAACGGGTCGTCCTCGACCAGCAGTACGCGCTTGACCTGCTGATTGAGCTTGGCCTCGAGCCTGCCGAAGACTTCCTTGAGCTGATCGCGACTGGTGGGCTTGAGCGCATAGCCAACCGCCCCCAGGTGCAGCGCGGCCTCGCTCTGATCCTCTACCGAGACCACATGTACAGGGATATGACGGGTCTGCGGATCATCCTTCAGACGTTGCAGCACACCGAGGCCTGAGCCGTCGGGCAGGCGCATGTCGAGCAGGATGGCGTCCGGACGATACTGCTGCGCCAGCTCCAGGCCTTCATCGGCGCAGGTGGCGACCAGACAGGCGTAGCCCAGCTCGTGAGCCAGATCAAAGAGGATACGGGCGAAGCGCACTTCGTCCTCCACTACCAGCACGCGACGACCACCATGCTCATCCAGGTGCTCACGATCATCGGCAAATGGTGCCGGCTGTCTGGGCATCGGTGCTGGTACAGCTGCAGCAGCAGGCGCGACAGCAACGGCCGGCACCACGGCAACCACCGGTTCGCTCGGCGGCTTGCTCGCGCCCCCAGCGTCGACCATGCGCTCGGGCAACAGCAAGGTGAAGGTACTGCCCTCGCCGGGCACGCTGCTGACGGTGATGGAGCCGCCCAGCAAGCCGGCCAGGTCACGCGAGATGGACAGCCCCAGGCCGGTGCCGCCATAACGACGGTTGGTGGTGCCGTCGGCCTGGCGGAAGGCCTCGAAGATCGCCTGCTGCTGATCGGCGGCGATACCGATGCCGGTATCATGCACGGCGAACGCCAGATAATGATCGTCCTGACGCGACACGCTCAGGGTCACGCCACCGCGGTCGGTGAACTTGAAGGCGTTGGACAGCAGGTTACGCAGGATCTGCTCGGCGCGCTGGCGGTCAGTGAACAGCACCTGCGGCAGCTCGCCCTGCTGCTCGATCACGAAACTCAGGCCGCGCTCGCCTGCTAGCGGTACGAACACATCATTCAGGCCCTCGAGCATGCTCGTCAGCGGCGTACGCTCAGGACGCACCTCGAGCTTGCCGGCCTCGACCTTGGCAATGTCGAGAATATCGTTGATCAGATTGAGCAGGTCGTTGCCGGCCGAGTAGATCGACTCGGCGAACTTCACCTGCTCGTCGTTGAGGTTGCCATTACCGTTCTCCGCCAGCAGCTTGGCCAGGATCAGCGAGCTATTGAGCGGCGTGCGCAGCTCGTGGCTCATGTTGGCGAGGAATTCGGACTTGTAGCGGCTGGCGCGCTGCAGCTCTTCGGCGCGCTCTTCCAGTTGCGCCTGGATACGGCCAAGGGTGGTGTTGCGCTGATCGAGTTCGTCGCGCTGGTCGGCCAGTGTCTGCGCCTGCTCGGAGAGCTTCTCGTTGGTCTGTTCGAGTTCGGCCTGTTGGGTTTCCAGGTGGGCCTGAGACTCCTTGAGCACACGAGCCTGCTGCTCCAGTTCCTCGTTGGCGGCACGCAGTTCTTCCTGCTGGGTCTGCAGCTCCTCGTTGAGTTGCTGGGTTTCGCCCAGGATGTCCTGCAGACGCTGACGATAACGGGCCGCCTCCAACGCATTACCCACATTGCCGGCGATGGCGTCGAGAAACTCGCGCTCGCGTGGTTCCAGCGCACGCATGAAAGCCAGTTCGATCACGCCGTTGACGCGATCCTCCGATTGCAGCGGAACCAGGGCGACGCTGACCGGCAGGCCCTCGCCAAGGCTCGACGCTACCTTTATGTAATCGGCCGGCAGGTCATCCAGGCACACCACACGACGCCCGCGGGCGGCCTGCCCAACCAGGCCTTCTCCGCTGTAGAAATGCGCCTTGAGGCCAGCGTCTTCGCTGAAGCCATAACCGGCCACCCGCTTCAGGTCGCCGGTTTGAGCATCACGCAGATAAAGGGCAGCAACCACGCAACCCAGGTACTCAGCTAGAAATTCAAGAGAGCGATCCGCCAGCTCCTGCACACGCGGCTGGCCCACAAGTCGCTCCGCCAGCAGATTCTGACCACCACCCAGCCAGGCACGACGGCGCTGCTCGTCCGCGTAGTCCGCCTGCTTGGCCATGGCCTGGGAATAGGTCTGCGAGAGGTTCATCAGCTCTCGACGCCCGAACAGCGCCAACAGAGCGCTGAACAGGATGCTGACCACCAGGTAGATACCCGCCCCCCACAGCGTGGTGTTGCTGACATTGGCATTACGCTGCTGACGCAGTTCGCGCTCGCTGTTGATGAAGGTGTCGAGCTCACGTCGCATGCCATCAGTGAGGTTCTTGCCGCGGCCACGCCCGACTTCAGCCATGAAGTTGCCGCCGGAACGGCGACTGGCGATGACTTCCTGAGCATACAGATCCCATTGATCCTGCATGGCCAGCAAACGTTCGAGACGCTGCACCTGCGGCGGGTTGTCCGCGACCATGTCAATGAGCTGCTCGGTCTGTGGCCGGAACTTGCCGCGTGCCTGCTCGTAGGGCGCCAGGTAATCCTCCTCCCCACTGAGCAGGTAGCCGCGCATACCGGTCTCCATGTCGAGCGTCAGCTTGTAGATTTCACTGGCTCGGTTGAGTACCTGGTCGGTGTGTTCGACCCAGCGGATCACACTGAGCAGGTAGCCGATCAATACCGCAAAGCACAAAGCGCCAACCAGCCCAAGGCCCAGCGGCAACCCGACGTTGCGATTGAGAATTCGGCGAAAACCCTGCTCGTCCATTGCGGACTCATTCGACATTGGGACGTCCATTCGATGGTTGTCTCGCTTCTTCTTATCTATCCGGGGAAGGCGTATGGCACACTGACCGCGCGCATTCCCCGAAGTTTGCCAAACATTTGCGCATTCTGCGCGCGAAAACAGAGACTCAGATGACCGAAACCGATTGTGCTGCCACCAAAACCATCCTGTTGGTTGAGGACGACGACGTCGTGCGCCAACTCACCGCTGAAGTGCTGGGGGAGTTCGGTTATTGCGTCCACGCCCTGCGCGACGGCCCCAGCGCGCTGGAGCTGCTGCACACCGCGCAGCATTTCGACCTGCTGATGAGCGACATCGGCCTACCGGGGATGGATGGCCGTGAGCTGGTAGCCGCAGCGCGTCAGCTGCGGCCGACTCTGCCAGTATTGTTCGCCAGCGGCTACAACGAACGCGAATTGCTCGAAGAAGTGCGCGCCCGCGACAGCGCGGCGGCCACCGACAGCATCGTCAAGCCCTACGATTTACAGCTATTGGAGCAGCGCCTGAGCGAACTGGCAGGCTGACGAAGCGGCATCTAGGCTGATGGCAGGCCACTCAACAGGAGCGCCTGCCGATGCGTTACGCCCCCTCACTTTGTCTCGCTCTGCTCACGGGTTTACTACTGGGCGGCTGCGCCAGCCAGACCACCCAGCCTGCACAATTCTCGGGCTATCTTCCCGATTATTCCCAGCTCCAGCCCGCTACCTCTGCCACTGGCGCGCCAGTGCTGCGCTGGATCTCGCCGCAATTCAGCAACGTGCGCTACACGACGGTGTACGTAGAGAAACCAAGCTTCTACCCGCAGCCGACACCGAGCGATCAGGTCAGTGCGCAGACGCTGGACAACGTCCGTGACTACCTGCACCAGGCACTGATCCGTGAGCTGCAGGGGCGTATGACGGTCGTCAGCGAACCGACCAGAGACAGCCTGGTACTGCGCAGCGCGATCACTGGCGTGACGGTGTCGACCGAGGGGCTCAAGGCCTATGAGGTGATTCCCGTGGCGCTCGTACTCGCAGCCGCAACCACAGCAGCCGGCACCCGTGACCGCGACAGTGCGATCTTCATCGAGATGGAGGCGCTCGATGGTCGCACCAGCGCCCCCATGCTACGCGTGGTACGCAAGGGCCATGGCCTGGCGCTGGAGAACAGCAGCACCCAGCTGACCCTTGACGACCTCAAACCCGTGCTGGATGTCTGGGCGCGCGACGCGCGTGACTTCCAGCCAGGCCCACGGTGATCAGCCGGCCGCCTGCAGGTTGAGCACCAGCAGGCGCGCGGCGGTTTCGGCGTCCGGCTGGCCGTCGTAGTTGGCCGGGCGATACTTCATCTGGAAGGCGGCGATGACGTTGCGCGTCGCCTCGTCCAGCTCACCATGCTGCGGCACCGTATAACCGTTCTGCGCCAACTGCTCCTGGAACCACTGCACGCTGGGCAGGCTGGTGCTGAACAGTGCCTGCTGGCGGGCCACAGCGTCCTCGTTCGGCCAGGGCACCAGGCCCTCGTCGGCCAGACGCTTCCAGGGGAACAACGGGCCCGGATCGACCTTGCGCTGCGGCGCCACATCACTGTGCGCAATGATCGAGCCCAACGGTAACTGGTGACGCTTGACGATGTCCTTGAGCAACACGATCAGGGTATCGATTTGCTGCGGCGCGAAAGGCTGCCAGTAACGGCCGGCCGGCGTCTGGTAGTAGCCCTGGTTGACCAGTTCGATACCAATGGTGGTGCTGTTGAGCCAGGTGCGCCCCTTCCATTCGCTGACGCCGACATGCCAGGCACGCCGATTTTCATCCACCAGGCGGTAGACCGTCGGCGGTGCATCACCGATCAGGTAATGGCTGCTCACCTCGGTCTGCGTCAGCAAGTCGAGCGAGCGTTGCAGGTCAGCGGAGGTGTAATGCAGCACGATGTATTGCACGCGGCTGTTCTGGCCGGTCGCGGTATGGCTGTCGTCGATACGCAGACCACCGGTGCAACCGGCCAGCAAAACGAGGACGAAGGTAAGGCAGAGAGACTTCATGCGTGACCGAATACGCTTTGCAGGTTATCCAGCAGCATGTCGACGCTGAGCATGATCAGTAGCATGCCCATCAATCGTTCCACCGCCATCAACCCGCGATTACCGAGGAACCGCTGCAGAAACGACGCCTGCAGCAGGATGAATGCCGTCGCCGCCCAGGCCAGGATCAACGCGAGGTAGAGCTCCCAGAGCGGTCCGGTGTGAGTGTTGCGCAGGGTCATCAGCACCGCGAGTGCCGAGGGCCCGGCCACCGCCGGCGTGGCCAGCGGCACCAGCATCGGCTCACCGTCCGGCACGTCGCCGAGCAGGCCCTGCGGGCTGGGAAAGATCAGGCGCATGGCGATGACAAACAGGATGATACCGCCGGCAATCGCGGTTGCCTCCCGTGACAGCCCGAGGCTGGTGAGGAATTTGTCACCAAAGGTGAGGAACAGCAGCAACAGGCCGAGGGCGAACAGCAGCTCGCGCGCGGCAATCCACAACCGCCTGCGCGGCTCGACGTTCTTCAGCGCGGCGATATAGATGGCGATATTGCCGAAAGGGTCGGTGACCAAAAAGATCAGCACGGCGATGCTGAAGATGTCCATGGGCGTCTCCGGTGGCTAGTGCGCATAGTCTAGGGCCTTGCGGGGTCGCCTCGCGAGTCGGCGCAGCAGTCATATTCGAGCGTTTTCGTCGATCCAGGAAATTTTGTGACCCAAACCCTCGCCCAAGTTCTCGACAACTACCGTCGGTAAAAATGTATACAAAGTGGTAGCCAAGATCACAACAAAATGTCTACATTGACCAGACAAGAACAACAGCGAGTAGCTTTCCCCATGACTTCCACCCCCAACAGCGCGCCCGTGACCCAGCGTCCTGAGGACGAGAATCTCGGTATCAGCGCAAACTTTGCTTACGGCTTGCAGCATGTCCTGACCATGTACGGCGGGATCGTTGCGGTTCCCCTGATCGTTGGCCAGGCTGCCGGACTGTCACCCGCCGATATCGGCCTGTTGATCGCTGCCTCACTGTTCGCCGGCGGCCTGGCTACCTTGCTGCAAACCCTCGGCCTGCCTTTCTTCGGCTGTCAGTTACCACTGGTGCAGGGCGTCTCGTTCGCCGGGGTGGCGACCATGATCGCGATCATCGGCAGCGATGGCGCCGGGGGCATCCCGGTGGTGCTCGGCTCGGTGATCGCCGCGTCCCTGATAGGGCTGCTGATAACGCCCGTGTTCTCACGCATCACCAAGTTCTTCCCGCCCCTGGTGACCGGTATCGTCATCACCACCATCGGCCTGACGCTGATGCCAGTGGCCGCGCGCTGGGCCATGGGCGGCAACAGCCGCGCCGCGGACTTCGGCAGCATGGCCAACATCGGCCTGGCTGCCTTCACCCTGGCCACCGTGCTGCTGCTGAGCAAGGTCGGCAGCGCCAGCATCTCGCGCCTGTCGATCCTGCTGGCGATGGTCATCGGCACCCTGGTTGCCGTGGCCTTTGGCATGGCGGACTTCTCCCAGGTCCTGAACGGACCGCTGCTGGCCATGCCCGAACCCCTGCACTTCGGCATGCCGGTGTTCAAGGTGGCCGCCATCCTGTCGATGGTCATCGTGGTGATCGTGACCCTGGTGGAAACCTCGGCGGATATCCTCGCCGTTGGCGAGATCATCGGCACCAAGGTGGACTCCAAGCGCCTGGGTAACGGCTTGCGCGCCGACATGATCTCCAGCATGTTCGCCCCGCTGTTCGGCTCCTTCACGCAAAGCGCTTTTGCCCAGAACGTCGGCCTGGTGGCCGTGACCGGGGTGAAGAGTCGCTACGTGGTCGCCAGCGCCGGCCTGATTCTGGTCACTCTCGGCCTGCTACCGGTAATGGGCCGCCTGATCGCTGCCGTACCGACTGCCGTGCTTGGCGGTGCTGGCGTCGTGCTGTTCGGTACCGTGGCCGCCAGCGGCATCCGCACCCTGGCCAAGGTCGACTACCGCAACAACATGAACCTGATCATCGTCGCCACCTCGATTGGCTTCGGCATGATCCCCATCGCCATGCCGAGCTTCTACCACCACTTCCCGGCCTGGTTCGAAACCATCTTCCATTCGGGCATCAGCTCGTCGGCGATCATGGCAATCCTGCTCAACCTGCTTTTCAACCACTTCACCA
The DNA here is from genome assembly GCF_002843095.1 of Pseudomonas sp. YY-1. Classification (NCBI taxonomy): domain Bacteria; kingdom Pseudomonadati; phylum Pseudomonadota; class Gammaproteobacteria; order Pseudomonadales; family Pseudomonadaceae; genus Pseudomonas; species Pseudomonas sp. YY-1. The sequence goes on from NZ_PJLX01000012.1 coordinate 46,700, forward strand.
CGGGCAACTCGGATCAACAGTCGGTGTTCGTCGCCGGTACCGAGCGCAGCCTGCGCTACCGCGATATTGCCGCGCTGCATGAAGGCGACCACTTCGTCGACGGCAAGCTGTATGACGCGCAGGGTAACGAAGTACCCCTGCAGGACGACAGCGACCACGCCCCGCGAACTCGCAACACCCCGACGGCCAGCACGCAGTCGGCAGAAGCGACGTCATAGGGAAGTTTGACCGGCGCTTTGCGAGCCGCGGCCTCTACCGCGGCTCCGACCGAACAGATCAGACTGCCTGTTCGACCCGGTTACGCCCCGTGCCTTTGGCACGGTAAAGCGCCTGATCGGCACGCTCGAAGGTGACCTCGGTGGCCTCGCCATTGCGAAACTCGGCGATACCCGCGGAGAAGGTGATGGTCACCGGCTCCCCCTTGAAGTGGAACGGGCAGGCCTCGATTGCCGCGCGCAGGGTCTCGAGAAGCTGCACACCGCCCTCCAGCGGCGTTGCAGGAATCAGCAAAACGAACTCCTCGCCACCAAAACGGGCGATGAAGTCGGTCTTGCGCAAACGCTTGTTGAGCTCACCGGCAATGATCTTCAACACCCGATCACCGGCCAGGTGACCATAGCCATCGTTGATCCGCTTGAAGTGATCGATATCCAGTACCGCCAACAACAACTGGCCGCCGTAGCGTTGGCGACGAGCGACTTCCAGATCCAGACGCTCACTCCAGGCGGCACGGTTGGCCAACCCGGTCAGGGGATCCAACAGGGACTTCTGTCGCTGTTCTTCGATGTGCTCGCGAAACTGCTGCGCCTCCTGCTCCATCTCGGCGACACGCTTGACCAGGCCCTGTAGCCGCTCGGCCACGTCGTCCTCACTGCTATCGCGCTGACGCTGATGATTGCTGACGCTCTGCAGCAACCCCTCCAGGCGCTGCTCCAGGGCCTGCTTGAGCGACTCCAGATCACCCGCATCCTGCACGCTTTGCTGCAGGTCGCTGACCTGATCACGCAACTGCTGATTGAAGTTGCGCGCACTTTCTGCCGACGCGCTGTACCCCTCATGTGCCTGGCTGAGGGTTTCGATGAAGGCCGCCAGGCGCTCATTGAGTTGCTTGAGATAGCCCGCGAACTCACGCTGGCCGCTATCGGTGACGGCCAGCACCAGCACAGCCAGGTCATCCAGCACCGGCACCAGCTCGTACCAGTTGAGATTGCCCTCCAGCCGCAGGCGCAGCGCGTCACCTTGCGGCAGATGGCGCGCCGGCAGCTCGAGCTCGTCGAGCAGGCCACGCAGACTGCTGGCGATATGCGGCGCCACCGCGCTGTATCCAGGTTCGCTGCTGGGCAATGAAAACGGGCTGTCGTCGGCACCCTCCTGCCGCACCAGCCCCGGCGGCAGAGGCAGGCTATCGAGCACGGGCGAAGCCTCGTGGAGCTGATGCTGGGCCGGCGCGCTAATCACTCTGGCAACACGGGGAGGCGACTCGTTCGCTAGCGCGACGGTGGCAGGCGCGGATGCTGGCGTTGGCGTTGGCGTTGGCGTTGGCGTTGGCGTTGGCGTTGGCGCCGACTCTGGTGCGGGCTCCTCGATAAGGCTAGCGGCCTCAGCGACACGGTCCGGCGCATCCTCATTGCTTTCGCTGGTCTCGCTGCGCGAGCCGAACAGGCGCTGAAGCAGGCCTGGTTGTTCCTGCGCCGGAGCCTGCAGAACGGTCAGCGCCTGGCCCTGCAGATTACTCAGCTGGCTGAGCAGCGCCGGGAGCAGATACTGGTGCGCGGTGGCATCCTGCAACTGCTTGCCCAGTGATTTGAGTGCCTTGCGCACCTCGCGGGGCGGCTGCAGACGCTGCAGTTGCTCGATCAAGCCAGCCAACGCAGTCGCAGCCTCTCCGGCACGCTGCTGACGGCGCTGCTCGGAATCCAGCACAGCCTTTTCCAGACGCGGGATAAGGCCGCCCAATGCAGCGTCCATATCGTCGCGGCGAAGAATTTCGCGCATTTCCTGCATGCATTGATCGACCGCCTTGTCCGCGCCCTCGGCGGCCAGGCTGCTGCGCACCAGCCCCCGGCGCAGCAGATCCAGGCGCAACTCCCAACGGCGGTCGAGCTTCTCCTGCTGCTCCAGGCTGCTCAGGTACTTTTCTTTCCAGCGTTGCGCGTCATCGCTCATACGGCTTACTCGGGAGATGGCGTCTTCAGCATAGGCATTTGCGCAGCATTCTGTGCTTCCGGCAGGCGGATTTCCACGGCCACGGGAAGGTGATCGGAAATCGGCTGACTGAGCACATCGACGCGCCCCAGCTCGAGCTCGGAACTGATCAGAATATGATCAAGGCAGCGCTGCGGTCGCCAGCTGGGGAAGGTCGCTTCGACCTGCGGCGCGATCAGGCCGAGGTCGCGCAACGGGGAGCTCTCCAGCAGGTCGACAGCATGGGTGTTCATGTCGCCCATCAGCACCAGGTGGCGAAACTCGCTGACACGCTCACGAATGTAGGCCAGTTGCCGCGTTCGGGTGCGAGCTCCCAGCGCCAGATGCATCATCACTACACCCAGTGCATGCTCACCTTCGCCCAAACGCAGGAAGATCGCACCACGCCCAGGCGGGCCGGGGAGCGGATGGTCTTCCAGCAGAGAGGGACGCAAACGGCTGAGCACGCCATTGCTGTGCTGGGCGAAGCGCCCGAGATTGCGATTGAGCTGTTGGTACCAGAAGGGAAAGGCCCCCTGCTGGGCAAGGTACTCGACCTGATTGATGTAGCCCGAACGCAGGCTGCCGCCATCGACCTCCTGCAAAGCCACCAGATCGAAGTCGGCGAGCAGATCACCGATGCGCTGCAGGTTGCCGGCACGTCCGGCATGGGGCAACAGATGCTGCCAGCTACGGGTCAGGTAGTGATGATAACGCTGGGTATTGATGCCGACCTGGACGTTGAAACTGAGCAGACGCAACAGGCCGTCGGCCGGCCAGTCGCTATCGGGCGAGCAGTGCGGGTTGATCTGTGGATCGCACAGACCAACCGCACGTGTCTTTCGCCAGCGGCGCAGCATGCTTCGCGCCTGCGGCCGCTTAAAGCGCCTCGCGCTCCTTGGCGATCAGGTGGTCAGCGACCTGCAGGGTCTGCTGTGGGCCACCGGCCGAGCCCAGGTCGAAGCGATACTTGCCACCGACTACCATCACCGGTACGCCAGTGATCTGGTAGGCCATGGCCAGTTTCTTGGCCTTTTCCATCTGGCCTTTGACGGCGAAGGAGTTGAAGGTCTTGAGGAAGGCATCACGATCAACGCCCTGGGTGGCGACGAAATCGGCAAACTCTTCGGCCGAAGCCAGCTTCTTCTTCTCCTGGTGGATGGCGTTGAACACGGCGTCATGCACCTTGTGCTCGACCTTCATGCTTTCCAGGGTAATGAACGCCTGACCATGCACGTTCCAGATGCCACCGAACAGCGCCGGTACGCGGACGAAGTTGACGTCTTCCGGCAGCTTCTCGACCCAGGGGTTGAGAGTCGCTTCGAACTGATAGCAGTGCGGGCAGCCGTACCAGAACAGCTCCACCACTTCGACCTTGCCAGGCTTGGACACCGGCACCGGGCTCTTCAGCTCGACGTACTGCTGGCCAGCCACCGGCTCGGCGTGAGCAGTGATACCGAACAGACTGCTGAGGGCCAGAGCGGCGCCGAGAATCAGGTTACGCATGGGGTACTCCTTGGTAGTAGGCATCGCCTCGTGGCGAATCGCTAGTAAGACCGGACGACACGAGGCAGGTTCCGGCCATTGTAGCCGCGGCGCAAATGAAAAAGGGTGGCCGTAGCCACCCTTTGTCTTGCCAAAAGCAACGATGGTCCGTCAGTGCAGGCCCTGGATGAAGCTGGATACAGCTTCGATATCCTTGTTGCTCAGTTTGGCAGCGATGGCGCGCATGATCATCGCGTCGCCGTCGTTGGTGCGGTTGCCTTCGCGGAAGTCAGTCAGCTGCTTGGCCACGTACTGAGCGTGCTGGCCGCCCAGGTGTGGGAAGCCGGCAGCGGCCAGGCCAGCGCCGTTGGGCGAATGGCAACCGATGCAGGATGGCATGCCCTCTTCCAGCTTGCCGCCACGGAACAGTGCTTCACCACGCTCGACCAACTTGGGATCGGCGGCACCAACGCTCATCTTCTGACTGGAGAAGTAAGCGGCGATGTCAGCCATATCCTGTTCGCTGAGGTTGTCCAGCATGCCGGTCATTTCGACCACCGGACGGGCACCGGACTTGATGTCGTGCAGCTGCTTGAGCAAGTAACGCTCGCCCTGACCGGCCAGCTTGGGGAAGTTTGGTGCAGGGCTGTTGCCATCGGCGCCATGACAGGCACCACAGACAGCGACTTTGCCCTGACCGGCTTCGGCATCGCCAGCAGCCTGTGCCACGCCAGTGAGGCCCAGGGTCAACAGCAGACTCACGAGTACTTTGTTCATCAGCTAATCCAATTACGGCTAAGAGAGAAAGGGTTATCGAGCGGGCTTACTCACTCGGTCATCAGCTTGATGACCGCCTGGTAATCCTCGGCCGAGCAGTCCATGCACAAGCCGCGCGGCGGCATGGCATTCAAACCATTGGTAACGCTCTGCACCAGTGTATCCATGCCCTTGGCCAGACGCGGCTCCCATGCGGCCTTGTCACCCTTCTTGGGCGCCGTGGGAATCTGGCCGTTGTGGCATACACCACAGGAACGGTCATACACAGCTTGCGGATCCTGAGCAGCATAGCCGTTGAACGACAACATCATAACGGCAGCAGCAAGCAGCATTTTCTTCATCAGATCAACCTCATCAGGGTTGGGAACGTCCTGCTTTCTATCGAGCAGAGATTTAATCGCTCCCGGCAATTGGGTTCCTGCGGGTGGGACAAAGCGCACACAAAATCTGCGGCATTATATACTGGCAACACTGAAACGGAAACGACGCCCCCTGCCGCCCCCTCTGGGGCGCAGCAGGTGCGCGGAAATGTCGCAAGCCCTCGAACCACTGAACAGGAATCGAGGCATCCACCGGATACCCCCATGCTCCCGAAAAATCCCATCATCGGTCTGTGCCAGCAGGCCAGCTTCCTCATCAGCGCCGCCAAGGTCGATCAGTGTCCGGAGGACAGCGGCCTGGAGGTGGCCTTCGCCGGCCGCTCCAACGCTGGCAAGTCGAGCGCGCTCAACACCCTTACCCACGCCAGCCTGGCGCGCACCTCGAAAACACCGGGACGCACGCAGTTGCTCAACTTCTTCCGCCTGGACGACGAGCGTCGCCTGGTCGACCTGCCCGGCTACGGTTATGCCAAGGTACCCATCCCGCTCAAACAGCACTGGCAGAAACATCTGGAAGCGTATCTGGGCAGCCGCGAGAGTTTGAGCGGCCTGGTTTTGATGATGGATATCCGCCATCCGCTGACCGAGTTCGACTGCATGATGCTGGACTGGTCGGTAGCCAGCGGCATGCCGCTGCATATCCTGCTGACCAAGGCCGACAAACTGGCTTTCGGCGCAGCGAAGACCACCTTGCTCAAGGTGCGCCAGGAAATTCACAAGCAGTGGGGCGATGGCATCAGTATCCAGCTGTTCTCGGCGCCTAAGCGCATGGGCGTGGAAGAGGCGCAGATGGTGCTGGCCGGCTGGTTGGATCTGTTGCCGGAAGAGGATGAAGAAGGCGCCGAGGAATAAGTCGTAGGGTGCGCTGTGCGCACCGAGATCGTAGGGAGTATTCGGTGCGCCCGGCGCACCCTACGGAGCTGCAGCCGCCCGGTTTGACTTGAGAAGCCCTCTCCCACAAGCGGTAGAGGGTCGTCAGAATGCAGCTAGCGGCACTTTTCTATAGGCAAAAAAAACCCCGAGCTTCGTATGGGGAGGGAGAAGTTCGGGGTTCAAGGTCTGAACCGCTAGGGCGGGGTTCAGATGTCTGCCAACACTTAACACAACAAAGGAGCATTGAAGGGCTTAACGGCCATTCATGAACTCTGACCGGGTGGGTTTGCAGAAAGTTCATTGCCGTCTTAAAAACCATTTGCAATAAGAAAGCGCCTTTTGATTCCCTGAAACCCAAAAGCTAGAGCGGCCGCGGCTCCATGCCGCGGCGACGAGCCTCAATGCGCCTCGTCCCAATTGGCGCCGACGCCGACTTCCACCAGTAGCGGTACATCCAGGTCGGCGGCGCCACTCATCAGGCTCTTGAGTTTGGCGCTGACCTCGTCGATCAGTTCCTCACGCACCTCCAGCACCAGTTCGTCGTGCACCTGCATGATGATGCGTGCATCGATGCCGCTGTCCTGCAACCAGCTGTCCACGGCGATCATGGCGCGCTTGATGATGTCCGCGGCGGTGCCCTGCATCGGCGCATTGATCGCCGCGCGCTCGGCGCCCTTGCGCATGGCCTGGTTCTGCGCGTGGATCTCCGGCAGATACAGGCGACGGCCGTAGACCGTCTCCACATAGCCCTGCTCGGCAGCCTGCGCGCGGGTGCTTTCCATGTAGGTCAGCACCCCCGGATAACGGGCGAAGTAACGATCGATGTAGGCCTGCGCCTCCTTGCGTTCGACGTCGATCTGCTTGGCCAGGCCGAAGGCGCTCATGCCGTAGATCAGGCCGAAGTTGATCGCCTTGGCCTTGCGCCGCTGGTCGCTGGTCACCTCTTCCAGTGCCACACCAAAAACCTCGGCAGCAGTGGCCCTGTGCACGTCCAGATCATGGTGGAAGGCATCGAGCAGACCTTTGTCCTTGGCCAGGTGGGCCATGATGCGCAACTCGATCTGCGAGTAGTCCGCCGCCATCAGCTTATAGCCCTTGGGCGCAACGAAGGCCTGGCGGATGCGCCGGCCTTCGGCGGTGCGGATCGGGATGTTCTGCAGGTTCGGGTCGCTGGAGGACAGGCGGCCAGTAGCGGCGACCGCCTGGTGATAGCTGGTATGGATACGCCCGGTGCGCGGGTTGATCTGCTCCGGCAGCTTGTCGGTGTAGGTGCTCTTGAGCTTGCTCAGGCTGCGGTACTGCATCAGCACCTTGGGCAGTTCGAAGTCCTGCTCGGCCAGTTCTGCCAGCACCGCTTCGGCGGTGGAGGGTTGGCCCTTGGCAGTCTTGCTGATCACCGGGTAGCCGAGTTTTTCGTAGAGGATCACGCCGAGTTGCTTGGGCGAGGCGAGGTTGAATTCCTCACCGGCGATCTCGAACGCCTTGCGCTCCAGTTCCACCAGTTTCTCGCCCAGCTCGACACTCTGCTCGCCGAGCAGCTTGGCATCGACCAGCGCGCCGTTGCGCTCGATGCGCGCCAGCACCGGTACCAGCGGGATTTCGATGTCGCGCAGCACCTTGGCCAGGGACGGCACAGCTTCGAGGCGTCCCCACAGTTCCTGATGCAGACGCAAGGTCACGTCGGCATCCTCGGCGGCGTACGGGCCGGCCTGCTCCAGGGCGATCTGGTCGAAGGTCAGCTGCTTGGCGCCCTTGCCGGCGATATCCTCGAAGCGGATGGTGCTGTGGTTCAGGTACTTCAGCGCCAGGCTGTCCATGTCGTGACGGGTGGCGGTGGAGTCCAGCACGTAGGATTCGAGCATGGTGTCGAAGGCCACGCCCTGCACCGTGATCGGTGTGCTGGCGTTGGCCAGGACGTTGATGTCGTACTTGGCGTGCTGGCCGACCTTGGCCTTGGCCGGGTCTTCGAGGATCGGCTTGAGCGCCTTGAGCACTACGTCGCGGTCGAGCTGCTGCGGCACGCCCATGTAGGAATGCGCCAGCGGCACGTACGCCGCCTCGCCGGCCTTGACCGCGAAGGACAGACCGACCAACTGCGCCTGCTGGGCGTCGATGCTGGTGGTCTCGCTGTCGAAGGCGATCAGCTCTGCCTGCTCCAGTTTCTTCAGCCAGGCATCGAACTGCGCCTGCTCCAGTACCAACTGGTAATCACCATTGCTGGCTGGTGCTGGCTCGGCGGTTTCCTCAACGGTGTCACCAGTCGGCTCGGCGAACAGATCGCCAGCCGGCGCAGCAGCCTTGGCCGCCAGCGCCTTGTTCTGACGCAGCAGGTCGTCCAGCCAGTTCTTGAACTCCAGCTCGCCGTAAAGCTCCACCAGCGCGGCCTGATCCGGTTCGCCGGGATGCAGCGACTCGATCTCGATATTCAGCGGCACGTCGGTCTTGATGGTCGCCAGCTGATAGGACAGGTAGGCCATCTCGCGGTGCTCTTCGAGCTTGGCTGGCAGGCCCTTGGCGCCACGGATCGGCAGCTCGGGCACCTTGTCGAGGTTGGCGTAGAGCACGTCGAGGCCGCCGCCGATACCAACCAGCAAGCCCAAAGCGGTTTTCTCACCGACACCAGGCACACCCGGAATGTTGTCGACCTTGTCGCCCATCAGCGCCAGGTAGTCGATGATCAGCTCAGGGCCGACACCGAATTTCTCCTTTACGCCATCGGCATCGTAGACGCTTCCCGTCATGGTGTTGACCAGCGTAACGTGCGGGCAGACCAGCTGCGCCATGTCCTTGTCACCAGTGGAGATGACCACGTCGCGCTTTTCCCCGGCCGCCTGGCGAGCCAGGGTGCCGATCACATCATCGGCTTCAACCCCCTCGACGCACAGCAGCGGCAACCCCAGGGCACGCACGCTGGCGTGCAGCGGCTCGACCTGGACGCGCAATTCGTCCGGCATGGATGGCCGATTGGCCTTGTACTCGGCGAACAGCTCGTCGCGGAAGGTGCCGCCCTTGGCGTCGAAGACCACGGCAAAGGGGCTGTTCGGGTACTGCTTGCGCAGGCTCTTGAGCATGTTCAGCACGCCCTTCACCGCTCCGGTGGGCATGCCCTTGGAAGTGGTCAGCGGCGGCAGGGCGTGGAAGGCGCGGTACAGATAAGAGGAACCGTCGACCAGAACGAGGGGAGCTTGGCTCATGCGCGGGATCAACCTTTTCGGCGGGTGCAGCGGTAGAATGGCTGCATCGGTGAACAACGAAGGAGCAAGATTACCATGGGTACATTGAATCGCCTGTTGCTGGTCGGCCTACTGGCCTGTGTCCCCCTTGCTGCTCACGCCGAAGATCCGGTATCCGGCGACCCGGATGTGACCATCCGCCAGGACGGCGACCGAACCATTCAGGAATACCGGGTCAATGGCTTCCTCTACGCCATCAAGGTCATCCCGAAGAACGGTAAACCCTACTTTCTCGTTCGCGCCGATGGCAGCGACGGCAACTTCGTACGTTCGGACGATCCGGACATGTTGATCCCGTCCTGGGAAATCTTTAGCTGGTAAGGCAATTAAGGTCTGATATGTCGGTATTCACCCCCCTGGAGCGTCATGAGCTCGAAGTCTTCCTGGCTCCCTATGGGCTTGGCCGGTTGCGTGACTTCCAGGGCATTGCTGCGGGCAGCGAAAACAGCAACTTCTTCGTCAGCCTGGAGCAGGGCGAATATGTCCTGACGCTAGTGGAGCGCGGCCCGGTGGCCGACCTGCCGTTCTTCATCGAATTGCTCGACGTGCTGCACGACGCCGGCCTGCCGGTGCCCTACGCCCTGCGGACGCAGGACGACGAGGCATTGCGCACCCTGGCGGAGAAACCGGCGCTATTGCAGCCCCGGCTGTCAGGCAAGCATGTGCGCGAGGCCAACGCCCATCACTGCCAGGAAGTGGGTAGCCTGCTGGCGCGCATTCACCTAGCCACTCGCGAACAGCCGGTGGAACGTCGCAGCGACCGCGGGCTGGATTGGATGCTGGCCGAAGGTCCGAGCCAGGCGCTGAAGCTTGATGAACAGGCGTTGCCGCTACTACGTGATGCACTGGCCGAGATCGCCGAGCTGAAGCCGCGCATCCTCGCCCTGCCGCGTGCCAACCTGCATGCCGACCTGTTCCGCGACAACGTGCTGTTCGACGGCAACCACCTGGCAGGGGTGATCGACTTCTACAACGCCTGCTCGGGGCCGATGCTCTACGACCTGGCCATCACCCTCAACGACTGGTGCTCGAACGAAGACGGCAGCCTCGATGGCGCTCGCGCCCGTGCGCTGCTAGGTGCCTATGCAGCGCTACGCCCGTTCAGCGCTGCCGAAGCGGAGCTGTGGCCAGCCATGCTGCGCGTGGCCTGCGTGCGTTTCTGGCTGTCACGTCTGATCGCCGCCGAGTCGTTCGCCGGGCAGGAAGTGCTGATTCATGATCCGGCCGAATTCCAACGGCGCCTGGCACAACGTCAGCAGGTCAACCTGCCGCTGCCGTTCGCGCTTTAGGGCAAGCCCCGTAGGGTGCGCCGTGCGCACCAATGCCTTTGAGCGCACGCCGGTACGCGCGGCGCACCCTACAATCCCAAACTCAGGGCAGTAGCCCGGATGAGATCCGGGAAACTCTGTGCCATACAGCCTTGATGGTAACGGTTCGCAGGCGCACCCAAGCCGATCAGCTACCCGAAACCAGTCCCGGCAATTGCTCGGCCAGTTTGGCGTTGTTGATCGGCGCACGGATGAAGCCGCGCTGGGTGCCATCCGGGCCGATGATCACCAGATTGCCGCTGTGATCGACGGTGTAATTTTCCTTGCTGGTGTCAGCCGGGATGTAGGGAATGCTCACCGAGTTGGCGAATTTCTGCAGGGTTTCCTCTTCGCCGGTCAGACCTTTGAAGCCCGCATTGAAGAAGCCCAGGTACTTGCTCAACTGCTCCGGCGTATCGCGATGGGGGTCGACGCTGACCATCACCACGCTCAGCCGTGCGCGAGTTTCTTCGGGCAGCTGGGTCTGCAATTGGCGCAGCTGAGCGAGGGTGGCCGGGCAGATGTCCGGGCAGAAGGTATAGCCGAAGAACAGCAGCTTCCAGTCACCCTTGAGCTGATCAACCGCGACTTCCTTGCCCTCCTGATCGACCAGGCTCAGCGACGGCAGGCTCCGGTTCTGCGGCAGCAGGACGATACCTGCGTCGAGCAGCGCCGCCGGGTCGCCCTGGCTTTTGCTGCTGAGCACCTTGTTGACGGTAAGCCCCAGCACCAGGGCCACGATTGCGACAAGAACGAAAACCGTTGTGTGGGTACGAGTCATGAAATCCCTTAGCTAGCTTTTGCAAACCGTCTGCCACGCCACAGCTTGCTAGATGTTCAACAGCAGATAGTGATCCGCCAACAGCGCGATGAACAGCAGGAACAGGTACCAGATACTGTACTTGAAGGTGTTGATCGCGGCGTGCGGCTTGCTGTCACGGTACAGCACCCAGGCCCAGTGCAGGAAGCGGCCGCCCAGTAGCACAGCGCAAACCAGGTACAACGGCCCGCTCATGTGAATGGCGTAGGGCAGCAGGGTCACCGCGAACATCACCAGGGTGTAGAGCAGGATATGCACCTTGGTGTAGTGCTCACCGTGGGTCACCGGCAGCATGGGGATGTCGGCCTTGGCGTATTCGGCCTTGCGATGGATGGCCAGGGCCCAGAAGTGCGGCGGCGTCCAGGCGAAGATGATCAGCACCAGCAGCAGCGGCTCGGCACTGAGGTGACCGGTGACGGCAACCCAACCCAGCAACGGTGGGGCAGCACCCGCCAGGCCGCCGATCACGATGTTCTGCGGCGTGGCGCGCTTGAGAAAGCCGGTGTAGATCACCGCATAGCCGAGCAATGAGGCCAGGGTCAGCCAGGCAGCCAACTCGTTGGTGAACACCATCAGCAGGCTCATGCCGGCGATGGCCAGCAGCAGGGCGAAGGTCAGCGCCGCCACCGGCGAGACACGCCCGGCGGTGACCGGACGTTTGTGCGTGCGCGCCATGATCGAGTCGATGCGCCGATCTACCACATGGTTGACCGCAGCCGCCGCGCCTGCACACAGGCCGATGCCGAGGTTGCCGAACAGCAGCACGGTCCAGGGCACACCGGCACGGGTAGCGAGGAACATGCCGACCAGCGAGGTGATCAGCATCAACATCACCACCCGCGGTTTGGTCAGCTCCAGATAGTCGCGCCAGGTGGCGTGTTCGGAGTGAGCTCGCAGCATTGTCGCCATGGCATTGCTCCTTGATTCGTTATTTACCGGCCTTGAACCAGACCGTTGGAAACCAGAGTCGTGCGCCTGCCCGCCAGACCAGATGCTTCGCGAGCCGCCGCAGAAACAGCCCTCAGGCGATAGTTGATCAGCACCATCACCAGCAGCAGAGCAGCGCCACCAGCGTTGTGCGCCACCGCCACCAGCAGCGGTAGATGGAAGATCACGTTGCTGATACCCAGGCCAACCTGCAGAGCCAGCGCCAGCAGCAGCAGACCGGCCAGGCGCGGCAGCTTGGCAATGCGCAACTGCCAGGCCAGAGCCAACAGCGCCAGCGTTACCAGCAGCGCTCCGATGCGATGGCTCATGTGAATAGCGGTGCGCGCGTCACTGTCGAGCTGCCCGCCCAGGTAGTTGGGGCCGATGTGCTGGGTCAGGTGAAAGCCCTTGCCGAAATCCATAGCCGGCCACCACTCGCCGTGACAGGTGGGCAGGTCGACGCAGGCGACAGCCGCGTAGTTGGAACTGACCCAGCCGCCGAGGGTGATCTGCCCGATCACCAACAGCAGGCAGGCCGCCGCCAATGTGCGCAGGCGCCCCGGCAACTGCAGCGGGGCGAATCGTCCAGACAGGCGCAAAGTGAGCAAGGTCAACAGACTGAGCGTGGCGAAACCGCCGAGCAGGTGAGCGGTGACCACCTGCGGCCATAGCTGCAGGGTGACCGTCCACATGCCGAAGGCACCCTGCAGAATCACCAGCGCCAGAATCGCCAGCGGCAACTTGAGCGGCTGAGTTGGCTCCGCACGACGGCGCACGGACAGGGCAGCAATGGCGAGAATCACCAACCCCAGTGCGCCGGCAAAGTAGCGATGGATCATCTCGTACCAGCCCTTGGCAACCTCTACCGGCGCCTCGGGAAAACGCGCTTCGGCGATGGCCTGCTTGTGCTCGCTCATCGGCACGCCGAGAAACCCGTAGCAGCCTGGCCAATCCGGGCAACCCAGCCCGGCATGGGTCAGTCGGGTGTAGGCACCTAGCAGCACCACCACCACGGTCAGGAGGGTCGCGAACAACGCTAGACGGTAACCGGGCTTGTGCATGTGTACTCCTTGGGCACTGGGCCTGACGCTCTGTCGATATGGACAGAGCGTGGCGTCAACCGATCAGGGAAATTTTCAGCAGGTAGCGCAGATCATCGAGAATGGCCTTGCCCTTGCTGCCGGCCGGATAGCGCAGCACCAGATTGCCGTGTGGGTCGACCAGCCACAGCTGTGCACCCTGAACCGCCTCGGCGGCCTTGTCGTAGGCCTGCAGATCCAGTTGATAGCGTCCAAGTTGCGGGTACTCGCGCTTGAGCGTGGCGTCGTACTCGGCCGGCAGTGGTTCGGCCAGCGCCAGGCCGTGACTCGCGCGGGCAGTCTCGCGATTGAGGCCAATCTGGATCTGCCGCGCCAGGTAAACCAGTTGCTGACAGTCGGCCTCACAGGCGCCCGGTGCTGTCACCAGAATCTGCCACAGCGGCTCCACCTCGCCCTGTACGCCGAGATCGGCAAGGGTGCGCCCATCGCCGATCAGCACACCGTGGTAGCTGCGCGTCTCTGGCACCCAGAAGCGCCATTTGTACATGGCGTTAGCCAGGAACATCGGGCCGATGATAATGGCCAGGATCAACAACAACTGCAGGCGACCACGCCCCTTGCGCGGTGCCTCAGGCATGGCGATGGCTGGGTTCATGACGACGCTCCCGTGCATTGTGAATTCCGAGATAAATGAACAGGCCAAACAGCGCGGCAGCCAGAGAGAACCACTGCACCGCATAGCCAAGATGTTTGCTGGGGCTCATGGCCACGATTGGCCAGTCGACGCGATAACTGGCCGGCCCGGGCTCCAGACGCACCTCGAAAGGCAGACCACCACGACCCAGCTGGCGCCAGAGACTGTCGGCCTCGACCTGCGTGATCAGTCGCGGCCAGCCATCGGTCGCTGCACCGGAGCGCAGATTGAAACCGCCAGAAGGCGCGACATAGACCCAGGCAGTGAGTTGCAGCACGCCGTCAGGGCTATCGAAAGGCGGCGTTGTACGCCGATCCGGCCAAGGCAGCCAGCCGCGATTGAGCAACACCCAGAGACCGCTGGACTGATCGTAGAAAGGCTGCAGCAACTCGACACCGGCATGGCCATCACGGATACGGCTATCGAGCAACAGGCTGTGCTCGGTATCGAAGTGCCCACGCAGTTGAACGCGGCGGTAGGCAGGATCACGCATGGGCTCAAGCTGCTCGAGGCTGATCGGCTCGGCCGTCCGCCGTGCCTCGAAGCTCGCCAACAGCTGGCGTTTCTCTTCGCCACGCTGCAGCTGCCAGAAACCCAGCCAGAGCAACCCCGGCAGCAGCAGGGCAACCAGCACGCTGGGCAACCAACCGGGACGGAAGGCGCTCATTGCGCCCTGCCGATACGGTTTGGGTTGCTGGCTATACTGCAATGCATCACGTCAATCCCCCGGAGTCTCACATGCTCAAGGCCGCGATCGTCCTCATGCTGCTGGCAACCATCGCCAGCCTGTTCAGCGGCCTGTTCTTCCTGGTCAAGGACGAAGGCCATGGTTCCCGCGTGGTCGGCGCGCTGACTGTCCGTGTCGGCCTGACCGCTATTACCGTTGCCCTGGTCGCCTGGGGCTTCTACTCAGGGCAACTGGTCTCTCACGTTACCTGGTAGCCCTCGCTACAGTACGTAGACGAAGATGAACAGGCCGAGCCAGACCACATCGACGAAGTGCCAGTACCAGGAGGCTGCTTCGAAGCCGAAGTGCTGATCGGCGTCGAAGTGCCCACGCATGATGCGCACCAGCATCACCACCAGAATCAGCGTACCGAGCGTCACGTGCGCACCGTGAAAGCCGGTGAGCATGAAGAAGGTGGCGCCGTAGATGCCTGAGCCAAGCGTCAGCCCAAGCTCGGTGTAGGCCTCGATGTACTCCTCGACCTGAAAGAACAGGAATGCCAGGGCCAGCACGATGGTAGCGGCCAGCCAGGCCTTGAGCGGGCCGCGGTGGTTCTTCTTCAGGGCATGATGGGCGAAGGTGATGGTGACGCTGGAGGACACCAGCAAGATGGTGTTGACCAGCGGCAGGTGCCAGGGATCGATCACCCCGCTCGGTGGCGGGAACAGCTTGGAGTCGGGGTTCTGCAACATCGGCCAGCTGTATTCGAAGCCGTCCCAGAGCATGTTGGCCACGCCCTTGTCACCTTCACCGCCGAGCCAGGGGCCGGCCCACATGCGGATGTAGAATAAGGCGCCGAAGAAGGCGACGAAGAACATCACCTCGGAGAAGATGAACCAACTCATGCCCCAGCGAAAGGAACGGTCCATCTGTGCGCTGTACAGACCGCTGCGGCTTTCCTTGATGACGTTGCCAAACCAGCCGAACAGCATCCAGGCCAGGATCAGCCCGCCGACGAAGAAGATCAGCGGCCCGTTGGAGCCTTCACGACCCGCCGACAGATCGTTGAACCAGGTGCCAACGCCGTAGAAGCTGACCAGCAGACCAATGGTGGCGACGATGGGCCACTTGCTCTGCGCCGGTACGTAATAGTTCTCGTGACTTTCGTGACTCGACATTGTTGTTCTCCTTATGGAGCCTGTGCCACTGGCGGTTTGCGCGCGGTGATATCGAACAGGGTGTAGCCCAAGGTCAGGTGCTTCACGTCCTGCGGCAGGTCGCGGTCGACGATGAAGCGCACCGGCATTTCGATGCGCTCGCCCGGTTGCAACACCTGCTGGGTAAAGCAGAAACACTCGGTCTTGTGAAAGAAGGCCGCCGCCTTCGAAGGCGATACGCTGGGAATCGCCTGCGCGCTCATCGGCCTGTCGCTGGGGTTATAGGCGACGAATAGCATGTCGCGCGCCTCGCCCGGGTGAACCAGAATCTCGTCAGCCTGCGGGCCGAACTCCCAGACCATGCCGGCGGCGTTGGTGGCGAGAAACTGCACGCGCACCTGGCGCTGCTCATCCACCATTTGCTCGCCCTGGTAGGCCCCGGCCGTCTTGCCGTTGATGCCGAAGACCCGGCACATGGCGTCGTAGAACGGCGGCAGGACGAAGATGCCGAAGCAGAACATCACCACCACCACAAGCAGCAGACGGGTAACCAGGCGACGAGTCGCGATGACCTCGCTCACGGCAGACCTCCTATTTCACTTCCGGCGGCGTGCTGAAGGTGTGGTAGGGCGCCGGTGAAGGCACCGTCCACTCCAGGCCTTCGGCACCGTCCCAGGGTTTGGCCGGGGCCGGCTTGCCGCCGCGAATGCACTTGATGACGATGAACAGGAACAGCAACTGAGTAGCCCCAAACATGAACGCGCCGATACTGGAGATCATGTTGAAGTTGGCGAACATCATGTTGTAGTCGGGGATACGCCGCGGCATGCCAGCCAGGCCAACGAAGTGCATCGGAAAGAACGCCAGGTTCATGCCGATGAAGCTCATCCAGAAATGCAGTTTGGCCAGGGTTTCGTCATACATGTGGCCGGTCCACTTGGGTAGCCAGTAGTAGGCCGAGGCGAAGATGCCGAAGATTGCGCCAGGCACCAGCACGTAGTGGAAATGCGCCACCACGAAGTAGGTGTCGTGATACTGGAAGTCCGCCGGCGCGATGGCCAGCATCAAGCCGGAGAAACCACCGATGGTGAACAGGATGACGAAGGCCACCGAGAACAGCATCGGCGCCTCGAAGGTCATCGAGCCCTGCCACATGGTACTGGCCCAGTTGAACACCTTCACCCCGGTGGGCACGGCGATCAGCATGGTGGCGTACATGAAGAACAGCTCGCCGGTCAGCGGAATGCCGACGGTGAACATGTGGTGCGCCCAGACGATGAACGACAGGAAGGCGATCGCCGCCGTGGCGTAGACCATCGAGGTGTAGCCGAATAGCGGCTTGCGTGCGAACGCAGGGATAATCGAGCTGACCGCGCCGAAGGCGGGCAGAATCATGATGTACACCTCGGGGTGACCGAAGAACCAGAACACATGCTGGAACAGCACCGGATCACCACCGCCAGCAGCGTTGAAGAAGCTGGTGCCGAAGTGGATGTCCATCAGCATCATGGTCACGCAGCCAGCCAGTACCGGCATCACCGCAATCAGCAGAAACGCCGTGATCAGCCAGGTCCAGACGAACAGCGGCATCTTCATCAGAGTCATGCCGGGCGCGCGCAGGTTGAGGATGGTGGCGACCACGTTGATCGCCCCCATGATCGAACTGATGCCCATCAGGTGCACGGCGAAGATGAAGAAGGTGGTGCTCTCCGGCCCGTAGGTGGTCGACAGCGGCGCGTAGAAGGTCCAGCCGAAGTTCGGCCCGCCGCCTTCCATGAACAGCGTCGAGACCAGCAGACCGAATGCCGCGGGCAACAGCCAGAAGCTGAAGTTGTTCATCCGTGGCAGGGCCATGTCCGGCGCGCCGATCATCAGCGGGATCATCCAGTTGGCGAGGCCGACGAAGGCCGGCATCACCGCACCGAAGACCATGATCAGGCCGTGCATGGTGGTCATCTGGTTGAAGAATTCCGGCTGCACGATCTGCAGGCCCGGCTGGAACAGCTCGGCACGGATGACCATGGCCATCGAGCCGCCCAGCAGGAACATGCAGAAGCTGAACCACAGGTACATCGTGCCGATGTCCTTGTGGTTGGTGGTCAGCACCCAGCGCATCAGGCCCTTGGCCGGGCCATGGTGGTGGTCAGTATGACCGTGGTCGATCACTGCACTCATGTCCTTACTCCTGCGCCTTGGAGAAATCGAGAATGTCCTTGGGCGTGACCATGTCACCGACATTGTTGCCCCAGGCGTTGCGCTCGTAGGTGATGATGGCGGCCAGGTCAACCGGCGACAGCTGCTTGCCGAAGGCGGCCATGGAGGTGCCAGGCTTGCCTTGGTAGACGATGTGGATATGCCCCTCGGCCGGCCCGGTGGCGATGGCCGAGCCCTTGAGCGCCGGGAACATCGGTGGCAGACCTTCACCGGTAGGCTGGTGGCAGGCTGCGCAAGAGGTGTTGTAGGCCTTCTCACCACGCGCCATCAGCTCTTCCATGGTCCATTCCTTGCTGGTCAGCTCACGCTCAGCGGCGGCAGCCTGCTTGCGCTCGGCCAGCCAGGCATCGAAGTCTTCCTTGGACTTGGCCTCGACCACCACCGGCATGAACCCGTGGTCCTTGCCGCACAGCTCGGTGCACTGGCCACGGTAGATGCCGGGCTCCTCGATGCGCGTCCAGGATTCGTTGATGAACCCAGGGATGGCGTCTTTCTTCACTGCCAATGCTGGTACCCACCAGGAGTGAATGACGTCGGCGGCGGTGATCAGGAAGCGCACCTTGGTGCCCACCGGCACCACCAGCGGCTCGTCGACTTCCAGCAGGTAGTGTTCGCCCTTGGCTTCGCGGTTATTGATCTGCGAGCGCGGCGTGGTCAGGTTGCTGAAGAATTCGACATCCTGACCCAGGTACTTGTAGTGCCACTTCCACTGGTAGCCAGTGACCTGAATATCCAGCTCGGACTCGGAGGTGTCGTAGATCTCGATCAGCGTCTTGGTCGCCGGGATCGCCATCACCACCAGAATGGCCAATGGCACCACGGTCCAGAGAATCTCGACAGTTGTACTTTCGTGAAAATGCGCGGGTTTCTGGCCGGTGGAGCGGCGGTGCATGATCATCGACCAGAACATGGCGCCGAACACGATCACGCCGATCACAACGCAGATCCAGAAAATGGTCATGTGCAGATCGAAAACAGAGCGGCTGACGTCGGTTACACCGGGCGCCATATTGACCGTCCACTGCGCGTGCGCCGAGCCTAATGCCAGCCACAGCAGGAGGCCCATCCAGACTCGTGGATGTCGCATCATTGCGGGTTCCCCTTGATTGTTCTTGTTATCCCGCCGGCTGAGCCTGCGGTTAAGGGATCGACTGCCATAGAGCGACATGGCGGACTCACTGTCCGCGTACCGCGCTCAACTGCTGGCGACTACTGCCGAAACCTCTCCGTGCCTGAGCTCGTCCGGTTCCATCAGGTACTGCCTTTCGAACTCGAGTATAGACGGGGAGTTGCACCTGGCAACGTACGCGCAAAAATCGCCGAAGGCGCGCAAGCCTTGTGCTAAACGCCCCGACTGACGCGGGGTGTAGCCGTTCTGATACAGGCATTTATAGCCAACTCGCATAAGTATGAAAAAGTTATGACAATCGCGTCTTAGCCGACTGCCGGAGCCGGCTAAGGTTCACGTCCATGTCCTGAAATGTAGGAGCCGTCATGAACACCGCCGCCCTTCGTCAATTGATCACCCAGGCTCGTCAGCAGGAAAATGGCAGCCAGGCTCTCTCGCGCTACCTGCAGGCTCAGCTGGAGCGCCTGCATCCGTCCATCCGTCTACCGGAGGATGATGCGCCTGGGGCACTGACCGCCTTCGTCATCGCCTATATCGAGGAGGTGCCGGACGTGCTCGACGCTGCTGCCGAAGTAGCGCGCGAAGCAGGAATCGAGGCTGCCGTGAAACCGGTGCTGAAGATCGCCGAGCATTTCTTCCTGCAGCCACCAGCGCTGATGGAGGGCCACGAAGGACTCGAAGGCCTGCTCGACGAGGCCTATCTGGCCCATCGCCTGGTGGAAGAGGTCAACGACCGCTATATCGCACACCTCGGCCAGCCGCTGATCCCGCTGGACACCACACGCGCCAACCTGATCGCCCACCAGTTGATTGGCGAGCCCTTCGCCAACCAGCTCGACGAAGCGGTGCATCATGCCTTGGCCGGTATGCTCGATGACGCCAGCTTCGACCAACCCTCGGTGCAGGCCTACCGCGAACGTCTGGCGGCGCCGGATACCGCCTCGGCCTGGCGGCGCTGGCCCTGCCTGTCGCAGCAGTTGGGCGTGGAGCTGCAACTCAAGGCGTGATCAGCAGCAGGATCAGAGTCAAGGTCAGCAGCGAGCCGAGGGTAGAGAACAGGATCGCCCGCGACACCAGCGCCGCCTGGCGCTGGTAGTACTCGGCGAGCATGAACGGCCCAGTGCCCGTTGGCAGCGCGCTGAGTAGCAACGCGGCATGTGCCCAGAACGGCGGCAGGTCGAGCAGCACGAAGGCAATGAACCAGGTCACCAGCGGCTGCAAAACCAGCTTCAAAGCCACCAACGGCCAGGCGCCTTCGCTCGGCCCGCTCTGCCGCTGCGCCAGGAACAACCCCAGCGACACCAGTGCGCAGGGCACCGTGGCGGCGCCGAGCAAGCGCAGAAATTCGTCCAGCGCCGCGGGCATCTGCACGCCACCAAACGCCCAGGCAGCACCAAGCAGTGGCGCGACCACCAGCGGGTTTTTCAGGAGCGCCATGACCACCTGCACGATGGCGCCGCCCAACCCCTTCTTGCTCTGCAGACCTACCTCGATGCACACCACTGCCAGGCCGAACAGCACACAGACCACCATCAGCGAGGCGATCAAGGCCGGCGCCATGCCGTCCTCGCCCAGTACCAGCACGCACAGCGGAATGCCGATATAGCCGGTGTTGGCGTAACCGGCGCTGAGCCCGTCGATACTGGCGTCGACCAGGCTGCCAGTGGTTTTCCAGCGATACACCAGCGTGACCAGAAATACCGCGAGCACGCCGCCGGTAAAGGCAAGCAAGAAACCGGGCTGCCAGATGTGTGCCCAGTCGGCCTTGGCCGTAAGGCTGAACAGCAACGCAGGCAGGCCGAGCCAGACCACGAAGCGGTTCATCTCCGATGCGGCGGTCTCTCCCAAGCGATTGGTTCGCCGGCAGATGAAACCAACCAGGATCAGGCCGAAGATCGGCAGCAGTACATTGAGAACGGTGGACATCGAACCACGCCAGCGACAGGGGAGGACCGAGACTAGGTGGCCGCGCTGCTCAGGGCAAGCGCCTACCTGTGATTCCGTAGCCCCCGCAGGCGTCTAGCTCTGACCTGCCGGGACGCTCCCCGGCCTACTCGCGAGCCTGAACATGCAAGCGCTGTTGACCGAAATTCTCGATGAAGTCCGCCCGCTGATCGGCCAGGGCAAGGTGGCCGATTACATTCCCGCGCTGGCCAACGTGGTGCCTGACCAACTGGGCATCGCCGTCTACGGCAACGACGGCCAGGTACATGTCGCCGGCGATGCACGTACGCCCTTCTCGATCCAAAGCATTTCCAAGGTGTTCAGCCTGGTCCAGGCCATCGGCCACAGCGGCGAGAGCATCTGGCAGCGCCTGGGCCATGAGCCGTCCGGACAGCCGTTCAACTCGCTGGTGCAGCTCGAATTCGAGCGAGGCAAGCCGCGCAATCCCTTCATCAACGCGGGCGCTCTGGTGATCTGCGATATCAACCAGTCGCGCTATGCCGCACCGGCACTGTCGATGCGCGACTTCGTCCGGCGTCTGTCGGGCAACCCCGAGGTCACAGTGGACAACCACGTCGCCGAATCGGAGTACCAGCACCGCGCGCGCAACGCGGCAGCGGCGTACCTGATGCAGTCGTTCGGCAATTTTCACAACGAAGTCGAGGCGGTGCTGCGCAGCTACTTCAGCTGCTGCGCGCTGCGCATGAGCTGCGTCGACCTCGCGCGTGCCTTCGGCTTCCTGGCCAATGAAGGTTTCTGCCAGCACAGCGGCGAACAGGTGCTGTCGCCACGCCAGACCAAGCAGGTCAACGCCATCATGGCCACCAGCGGGCTGTACGATGAAGCCGGCAACTTCGCCTATCGCGTCGGGCTGCCGGGCAAAAGCGGCGTCGGCGGCGGCATCCTCGCCGTGGTACCGGGGCAGTTCAGCGTGTGCGTGTGGTCGCCGGAGCTCAATGCTGCGGGCAACTCCCTGGCCGGGATCAAGGCGCTGGAGCTGCTCAGCGAACGCATCGGCTGGTCGGTATTCTGAGGTATGGTCACAGGGGCCGGCGCAGTGCTGTGTCGGTGCCCATTGATCAGCCCTGGAGTGCTTATGTCGTTGCCTGAATACCACATGTTCGCCGCCGCGCCCGAGCCAGTCGCGCCGTTCTCCCACGCCTGCGAAGCCGATGGCTGGGTGTTCATCACCGGCCAGCTGCCCATCGACCCAGGCAACGAAGCGGCGCCGCTGCCCGAAGGCATCGAGGCGCAAACGCACAAGACCTTCGACAACCTGCTGGTGGTCCTCGAAGGGCTCGGCCTTGGCCTGGAAAATGTGGTCTCGGCTCGCGCCTTCCTCACCGATTTCTATGGTGACTACGCGCGCTTCAACGCGGTGTACGCCAGCTACTTCCCCGAGGGCAAGCGCCCGGCGCGCACCTGCATCGGCACCACCGGGCTGGCGCGGCATGCGCTGGTGGAAATCGACTTCATTGCGCGGCGGCCATAGGGTCTGTTGAGCTTGTGTAGGAGTCGCGCCCCGCGACGAATGCGGTGTACACCATCGGTTTCACTGAATGGCTGCAATCGCTTCGCCCCGAGGCGGGGCTCCTACAGGAGTGCGCTATGGCCTGCACAGGGTAGCCATAACCTTCTACAAGCCGCAGACGCTGCCGTCGCTGCGCGGGTCCGCCGCACCTTCAAGCACGCCGTTGGGGTGTCGCAGCAACGCGCCGGCATGGCCCATGGTGTCGCTGAAGGCTTCGTCCAGCACCTCGATCACATGGCCGGCGGCGCGCAGCTGTTCGATCAGCTCGGCGGGGAAGCGATTCTCCAGCTTGAGGCTGGTGCTGACGTCGCCCCAGGTGCGCCCCAGCAACCAGCGGGGCGCGGTGATGGCAGCCTGCAGGTCGCTGCCCAGACGATAACGGCTGAACAGCGCGGCCTGGGTTTGCGGTTGGCCTTCGCCGCCCATGGTGCCGTAGCTCAGCACGCGGCCATCGTCGAACAGCGCCAGCGCCGGGTTGAGGGTGTGGAATGGCTTGCGCCCCGGCTCCAGAGCCTGCAGCGCGGCCGGGTCGAGGGAGAAGCTGATGCCACGGTTCTGCCAGGCCACACCGCTGGACGGCAGCACCATGCCGGAACCGAACTCCCAGTACACACTCTGGATAAAGCTCACCGCGCGGCCTTCGCTGTCGATGCAGCCCATCCAGATGGTGTCGCCTGGCGAAGTCGGGCGCGGCCATTTCAGGGCGCTGTCAGGGTCGACCGCCGCAGCCAGGGCGTCGAGGTTTTCTGGGGCGAGGAAGCCTTGTGGGTCGGCCGGCACACGGCGCGGGTCGGTGACCACACGATCACGGATCATGAATGCCTGCTTGGTCGATTCGACCAGGCCATGTACATGGGTGAAGCCCTCCGCTTCAGCGACTTTGAGGCGCTCGAACACACCAAGGATCAGTAGCGAGGCCAGCCCCTGGGTCGGCGGTGGCATGTTGTACAGAGTGGCGTCGCCCAGACGCACCTGCAACGGAGTAACCACCTGCGCCTGGTAAGCCTGCAGATCAGCCAGGCGCAGCGGGCTGCCCAGTTGTTCCAGTTCGGCAGCCATGCGCGTGGCCAGCTCACCTCGGTAGAAGTCATCCAGACCTTTTTCTGCCAGGTGCGCCAGGGTGTCGCCCAAAGCCGTCTGCTTCATCAGGCTACCTTCGGCCGGCACCTGACCGTTGTTCAGATAAACGTTGGCAAAGCCCGGCACGTCCTTGAGTTCATCGAACTTGACCCGCGTCAGGTGCGCCTGGCTGCGACTGACGACGATGCCGTTGCGCGCCTGGCCGATGGCCTCGGCGAGCAGGTCGCGCAGCGGCAGTGGCGTGCCCCATGCGGATGCCACTTCCAGGGCCTTGGCCCAGCCACCGATGGTCCCGGCGACGGTCAGCGCCGCCGTTGGGCCACGACTGGGGATGGTCTCCAGACCTGCGTAGAACTCGCGATCAGCCAGCGCTGCGCTGCTGCCACAGGCATCGATGGCCACCGGGGCCTTGCCCGGCTCGTGGATCAGCCAGAAGCCGTCACCGCCAATGGCGTTCATGTGCGGATAGACCACGGCGATGCTGGCAGCCGCGGCGACCATGGCCTCGACGGCGTTGCCGCCGGCCTTGAGTACGTCACGGCCGGCCTGGGCGGCCAGGTGATGGGGGGCGACGAAAATGCCGCGGGTGGCATGGGTACTTTTCAGCATGATCGATCCTCAGAGGGCAAAGGCGCCGAACAGCATGCGTACTGCTGTAAGGGCCAGAAATAGGGCGAACAGGCGGCGCAGCAGGCGCGCGTTGATGGCATGAGCGATGCGTGCGCCCCAGGGCGCGGTGAGCATGGTCACCGGCACGATCATCGCCAGGCCGAGCAGGTTGACGTAGCCCAGGGTGGCCGGGGGCAGGTTGTCCGCGCCCAGGCCGTTGATCAGATAAGCCAGGGCACCGGGCAGGCTGATGATCACACCCAGTGCGGCGCCGGTGCCGACAGCGATATGCATGGGCGTGCGGCAAGCATTGAGGACCGGCACGCTGAGGGTGCCGCCACCAATGCCCATCAGGGTCGACAGGCTGCCGATGAATACCCCAAGCACGCCGCTGCCAGCTTTGCCAGGCAGCCCGTCGCGCAGGCTCAGGTTGCGCTCGACCGCCATGTTCAGCGCCACCAGCAGGGCGATCACAGCGAAGATCGCCGCCAGCACCTGGCCGCTGAGATAGCCGCTGAGCAACGCACCGATCAGCACGCCAACCAGAGTCCCGGGGATCAGCGGTTTGAGCAGTTCCGGCTTGAGCCCGCCGCGCTTGTAGTGCGCTCTGGCAGAGATGATCGAAGTCGGCACGATGGCCGCCAGCGAGGTGCCCACCGCGACGTGCATGCGCACCTCGGGGTCGATACCAAGCAGGGTGAACAGGTGGTACAGCACCGGCACGATGACGATACCGCCACCAACACCAAGCAGGCCGGCGAGGATGCCGGCCACCGCGCCGGTCAACAGCAGGGCGCAGACCAGTCCGGCCAGCCACAGCGGGCTGTAGGCAGAGAAAAAATCCATAAGCGCTCTCTTGCGTCAGGGTTACCAGCCAATGGCCTTGGGCAGCCAGGTCGCCAGGGTCGGGAAGGCGAACACCAGGGCCACGGCGAGCATTTGCAGTGCCACGAAGGGCAGTGCGCCGATGTAAATATCCTTGGTGCTGATGCCGGGTGGCGCTACGCCCTTGAGGAAGAACAGTGCCCAACCAAATGGCGGCGTGAGGAACGACATCTGCAGGTTCAGCGCGACCAGAATCGCCAGCCAGACCATGTCGGTGCCATAGCCCATGAACACCGGCAGGAACATAGGCAGGGCGATGTAGGAAATCTCGATCCACTCCAGGAAGAAACCAAGTACGAACAGCAGCACCATGAGGAACAAGACTGCACCCAGCTCACCGCCCGGCAGCAGGCTGAACAGGTCATGCACCAGGGCTTCGCCACCCAGACCGCGGAAGGCCAGGGAGAACGGCTGCGAGCAGAGCAGAATGAGGAAGATCATCGCGCTGATGCTCAGGGTGCCGTGCAGGGTCTGCTTGAGGGTTTCGCGGTTCAGACGCCCGGCGCAGCCGGCAATGACAAGTGCCCCAAGGGCACCGACGGAAGCGGCTTCGGTGGGTGCGGCCAGGCCGCCGATGATCGAGCCGAGCACGCAGACCACCAGCAGCAGCGGCGGCAGGACCGATTTGGCAATGTTCTTCCATAGCTGTTTACGGCTGATCAGCGCGCGTTCTTCGGCAGGAATCGCCGGCACCCACTGCGGGCGCAACCAGCCGAGCAGCAGCATGTAGCCGATGTAGACGCCGGCCAGCACCAGGCTGGGGATAAATGCCGCGGCGAAGATCGAACCCACCGATTCGCCGAGGATATCGGCCAGCAGAATCAGCACCAGGCTCGGTGGAATGATCTGTCCCAGAGTGCCGGAGGCGCAGATGGTGCCGCAGGCCACGCTGGGCTTATAGCCACGGCGCAGCAGCACCGGCAGGGTCAGCAGGCCAATAGTCACTACGGTGGCGCCGACGATGCCCGTGGAGGCACCGAGCAGCACGCCGACCAGCACGATTGCCAGGCCCATACCGCCGTTGAGGCCGCCCATGGCCTGACCGACCGTCTCCAGCATGTCCTCGGCGACTTTGGATTTCTCCAGCATCACCCCCATGAAGGTAAACAGCGGTATCGCCAGCAGCGTGTAGTTGCTGACCACGCCAAACATGCGCGCCGGCAGCAGGCTGAACAGCATTGGGCCGAAGCCGATCAGGCCGGCGGCGAAACCGGACACAGCCAGGGAAATGGCCACCGGCACGCCGACCATCATCATCGAGAAAAAGGCGAACACCATCAGGATCGCCAGCCATTCATTGGGGCTCATGGCAAGGCCTCCTCAGGTACGGGGTTGGGGGTGAGCAGGCCTTTGATGGCGCGCAGGGTGTCAGCAATGCCTTGCAGGCCGAACAGGGCAAAACCCAGCGGCAGGAAGGCCTTGACCAGAAAGCGGTGAGGCAAGCCGCCGGGGTCTGGCGAGCCTTCGCCGATGGCGTAGGACTGCATCATGTAGTGCCAGCAGACCCAGGCCAGAAACAGACCGATCAGGCAGGTAGACAGGGCGCTGAACAAGTCCACTGCAGCCTGGGTGCGCGGCTGGAATTTCTCGTAGATAAAGTCCACCCGCACGTCGGCGCGGTGTTTCAACACGTAGGAGATGCCGAGCAGCGCGATGGGCGAAATCAGAAACCATTCGAGCTCCTGCAACGCCACCGGGCTCACGGAAAAGCCATAGCGGATCAGCACGTTGGCCGACACCAGCAGGACCAGCACCAGCACGCAGCCGCGTGCCAGGCTGCCCAGGGTCTCAACCAACTGCTCGATGCGGTTGATCACGGCATGCATCGCCTCACACCCCCAGGTCCATGAAACCTTTCTCGCCGGTTACCGACCAGGTGCTGTACTTCTTGCGGAACGCCATGAAGTGGTCATGTACCTTGCGTGTTGCGGGGTCTGCGGCAGCCATGCTGGCCAGGGTGTCGTTAGTGACCTCGCGCAGGCGGGTGATGATCGTGGTGGGCAGGGGTTTGGCGATCACACCTTCATTGGTCACCAGGTCTTCCAGGGCGTCAGCGTTGACCGCGTCGGACCAGGCCAGGCTCTCGGCGTTGCAGGCCTGGGCGCAAATGCGCACGATGGCTTGCAGATCGGCCGGCAGGGTTTCCCAGGCCTTTTTGTTGATGATCAGTTCAGTGACGTTGGTCGGCTCATGCCAACCAGTGGTGTAGTAGTTCTTGGCCGCCTTGTGCAGACCCATGCGTCGATCTTGATATGGCCCGACGAATTCGGCTGCGTCGATCACCCCGCGCTCCAGCGCCGGGAAAATCTCGCCACCGGGCAGCAGACGCACCGCCACGCCCAGTTCGCTGTAGACCTTGCCAGCCAGGCCGGCGATGCGCATTTTCAGGCCCTTGAGGCTGTCCACGTTTTCCAGGGGTTGGCGGAACCAGCCCGTCATCTGGGTGCCGGTGTTGCCCATTGGCATCGGCACCAGGCCGTGGGATTCGTAGAGCTCTTCCCAGAGTTGCAGGCCGCCGCCGTTGTAAAGCCAAGCGTTCATGCCCTGGGTATTCATGCCGAACGGCACAGCGGTGAAGAACTGTGCGGCGGGGATCTTGCCAGCCCAGAAGAAAGCATTGGCGGCGTTCATTTCCACCATGCCACTGGACACCGCATCGAAGCCTTCGAGCGCCGGAATCAGCTCACCAGCAGCGAAGTGCTGGATCTTCAGGCGGCCATTGGACATGGCCTCGACGCGCTTGCAGAAATCGGTCGGGCTACCCGGCCCCTGCACATAGAACGGCGAGCCGGGCGCGTATGCGTTGGTCATCTTCCAGTTGAAGGTTTTTTCGCTGGCAGCGGCGATGCCCGAGGCACCCAGGGTCAGGCCTGCGCCGGCGGCAACGGCTCCAGCACCAAGGAATTTACGACGGTTAAGGCTCATGGGGCGGTCTCCAGTTACACAGTGGCTCCAATCGGCGCAACGGCCTATCGGATGTAAAGTGGTCTGGAAGCCCTAGAGCAACACGCGTGCCAGTAGAAAAATATATTTAAACTATTGTTTTATAACGGTTTTTCTATTTATTGAAGAATATGGCCGTTAGCCAGACTGCACAAAAAATAAGCATCTTTAGGCTGCTTCTGGCGACGAATCGTCAATACACCGCAGGGAATGAATACATTTGTCAGCAGTGCCAAACCATTTGCATACGATCGGTCCGCTGACCTTGCCTTCAACTGACGAATGTCAGTTATGCACTAGATGAGCGCACTGAGCGCTTTTTTAAGGCGTCGAAGCCTCAGGTATAGTGAGAAATAGCTCGATGTATCAAGATGTTACAGGCGAGCACCGCCGCGCCGGTGCTTCACTCGCGTCATCAGTGCCTTGCAGTCGACCGTGAGAATCTCTGGATGGTTGAAGATATGCTCGCGCACGAATGCATCAAAGGTCTCGTAGCTGTCGGTCAGCGTGTGAATGTGCAGGCTTTTCAGATCACTCATGATGTACAGACTGACCACCTCCACGGTGGCCGAGAGTCGCTCGGCGACGGCTTCGATAGCATGCGGCGCGACAGTAAGATCGACGAAAGTGGAAATACCCTTGCCGAGCTTTTCCGGATTCACCACGGCCGTGAATTTCTCGATGACTCCGGTATCGACCAGGGCCTGTACCCGAGTGCGTGCGTGGGCTCGGGATATGTTGAGCTGGCGTGCGATATCGGCAAAAGACGTGCGCGAGTCCTTGATCAGGATATTCAGCAGAGCGTTGTCGAGCTTGTTCATGGCTGTCAGCTTGAAGACGAGGGAGCACTGACGATGCGCAATGCATGCCAACGTCCCTCTCTTGCCCCCAGCTACAGCAGCTTGCGGTACTGCACGAACCCCGAGCGTTCGCCGATGCGCTCGTACAGCAGCTTGGCCTGGCTGTTGGTTTCATGTGTCAGCCAGTGCACCCGCGAGCAGCCGGCGGCGCTCGCCTGCTCAAACACATGCTGGATCAACTTGCGCCCGATGCCGCCGCTGCGCTCGCCCTTGGCGATGAAAATATCCTGCAGGTAGCAGTAGTCGCCGGTGGTCCAGGTCGAGCGGTGGATGACCCAGTGCACCAAACCGATAGCCTGCCCATCACGCCAGGCCAGGGCGGCGCCCATCGGCTCGGCGGGGTCGAGAAAACGCTGCCAGGTAACGGCGCTGGTCTCGGCTGGAATCTCGGTCATGTAGAAACGCTGATAACCCTGCCACAGGGGCAACCAGGCTTCGTGATCGGCAGCGACTACAGGGCGAATGTCGATACTCATCGTCCTTCCTCTGTTTGGGCAGGTGGATCAGTCGCTCATCTCACCACAGAGATCGCGCGCCAGCCAGTGCTCGACCTGCGTTTGCGGCAAACCGGCGCCGAGCAGGGCGAACAGCTTGCCCAGTGCCGCCTCACGGGTCATGCCGCCACAGGACACCAGGCCGACCTCGGCCAGACGGCTGCCGGCCGCATACACACCGAACTGCACATGGCCTTGCGGGCACTGGCTGATCGCCGCCAGCACTACGCCGCGCTGGTGCGCCTCACGCAGCACGCTCATCAATTGCGCGTCGCCGGCCGGGCCGGTACCGCTGCCGTAGCACTCCAGCAGCAACCCCTGCACGCCGCTGGCCAGCAGAGCTTGCAGATGCCCGGCCTGCACCGCCGGATGCAGCGGCAACACGGCAAGGTTCACAGGCTGACGCGGCTGGCGAAAGTCGATACGGTCATCGACCGTGGCCCGCTCGGCCTGACGCTGACGCGGAAGCACCTGGAAGGCATCGAAGGCATCGCTGCGCAACTTCGAGCAACGTGCGCCATGCAGCAGCTGGCCGTTGAAATACAGGTGCACGCCCGGCTTCACGCCGCGGTACAGCGCACGCATGGCGCCGAACAGGTTGGGCCAGGCATCTCCACCATCGACACCAGCCGGCTGCATGGCGCCAGTGAGCACCACCGGCGCATCGAGCCCGAGCAGCAGGAAGCTCAGTGCCGCAGCGCTGTAGGCCAAGGTATCGGTGCCGTGTAGCACCAGCACGGCGTCGTGGCCGCCCGCTTGCACCGCCGTGACGATTTCGTCGCGCAGCGCCAGCCAGTGGCCGGTATTCATGTTGGCGCTGTCGATCAGCGGCAGCAGCTCGCGGAAGCTCCATTGCGGCAGCTCACTGGCGTTCTCGCCGGCTTGCTGGCTGCGCATGCGCGCCTCGAAACCCGAGGCCGGCGCCAGGCCGTCTGCGCTCATCTGCATGCCGATGGTGCCGCCTGTGTACAGCACCAGGAGTTTTTCTGGGGTCGCCATGGGCTCTCCTCACAAATCACGGGCCTGTGCGACATTCATGACGTCGCTTACGACGGCCCGAACAATAGCTGCCAACGCTGGCGGGCAAGAAAAAGGGGGCCTCGCCCCCTTCTTCCATCTGAGTCAGATCAGCGCTGGTAGACGCGATCCCCGATTTCCGCCTGGTCGGCGGTTTCACCTGGCTGGCTACCCCAGACGGCAGGGTCGAGGTCCAGATCAGCGAACTGCTTGGCATCCAATACCGGCGACTCAACACCCGCCTTGATCTGGCTATCGTAGTCGCGCATCAGGCGCATGCCCACTTTGAACAGCAGCGCCAGAGCGATGAGGTTGGCGATGGCCAGCAGACCCATGGTCACATCGGCGAAGGCGAACACGGTGCCCAGATCCTGCACCGAACCCCACAGCACCAGGCCGACCACCAGCACGCGGTAGATCATTACCGGGCCACGCTTCTGGCTGAAGAAGCCGAGGGCATTCTCGCCGAGGTAGTAGTTGTAGATCAGGGTGGTGAAGACGAACAACAGCAGCGCCAGGCTGACGAACACCCGGCCCCACTCGCCGACCACGGCGGCAACGGCGCTCTGGGTCAGTACCACACCGGCCTGTTCCATACCCGGCTGATACACGCCCGACAGCAGGATGATCAGCGCCGTGCAGCTGCACAGGATCAGGGTGTCGATGAACACACTGAGCGACTGCACGATGCCTTGCGCGGCCGGGTGCTTGACCTCGGCGACAGCGGCCACGTTCGGTGCACTGCCCAGGCCGGCTTCGTTGGAAAACAGACCGCGCTTGACGCCCATGATGATGGCCGCGCCGATGCCGCCGGCGAAGGCCGGCTCGAGGCCGAAGGCGCTCTTGAAGATCAGGGCGAAGGTGGCTGGAACTTCGCTGATGTTCATGCCGATCACCAGCAGCGCCATGCCCAGGTAAGAGAACGCCATCACCGGAACCAGCACGTCGGCGAACTTGGCGATGCGCTTGATGCCGCCGAAGATGATCAGGCCGATCACCACGGTCAGGGCGATGCCACTGGCCAGGGTCGGGATGCCGAAGGTGTCGTGCAGCGAGTTGGCGACGGTGAACGACTGCACGGCGTTGAAGCCGAAGCCGAAGGTCATCAGCAGCAGGATCGACACGACGATACCCAGCCAGCGCTGACCAAGGCCGTGCTGGATGTAGAAAGCCGGGCCACCGCGGTAGCCGCCATCGGCCTCGCGACGTTTGTACAGCTGAGCCAGCGAGCACTCGAAGTAGCTGGTGGCCATGCCAACCAGGGCCACGACCCACATCCAGAAGATGGCGCCCGGACCACCGAGCATGATCGCCACCGATACCCCGGCGATGTTGCCGGCGCCCACACGGCCAGCTACCGACAGCATCAGCGCCTGGAATGAGCTGAGCTGGCCCGGCTGACGCTGGAATGCCTCGCCGAAGATGCGGAACATGCTGCCGAAGTAGCGGAACTGAACGAAGCGCGAAGCGATGGTGAAGTACAGGCCGAGACCGATCAGCATCACGATCAGCAGCTTGCTCCAGATGAGGTCATTGAGAAGATCGAGCATGGAGGCTTTCTCTCTTGTTGTTCTGAATGGGAATGCGCCGCGCCGGGCGGGTGGCGCAATCTTTGGTGAAGGCGCCGCGCGGGACAATTTCGCAGGTCGCGGCGAACTGATGCGAGTTGATGCTAGAATCGCGTCATTCGCATCAGCTGGAGCGGCCATATGTCCGATTCCCTCGGCAGCAATCTGAAATTGCTTTGCAGCCATTACCGCTCGATTGCCGAGGTATGCCGCAAGCTGTCGATCAACCGCGCGCAGTTCAACCGCTACCTGGCCGGGCAGAGCCGACCGACCACGCACAACCTCAAGCGCATCTGCGATTTCTTCGGCGTCGAGCCCTTCGAGCTGAGCATGCCGGCCGAGCAGTTCACCCGGCTGATTGGCGCACGCAGCGGCGATGCGCAGCCGCACAGTGGCAACGATCCATTGCTGGAGCTGTTCACGCCGCTGCGCCGTCAGGCCAGCCCGATGGAGCGCTACTGCGGCTACTACTTCGAATACTCCAACTGCATGTCAGTGCCGGGACATGTGCTGCTATCACTGGTGCACCTGCGCGAGGAGCGCGGCAACTACCTGTTCGAGCGCCAGGAGCGTCAGGAGCGGCAGGAACCCGCACGTGGCGAGGACTGGGTGCGCTGTCGCTACCTGGGTACGGCGTTCTTCCTGCAGGACCGCCTGTTTCTGGTCGACTACGAGTCGCTCACCGGCAACGAGATGAGCCAGACCATCCTCATTCCCAGCTTCAAGAGTCGCATCATCCGCCTCAATGGCATCAAGACCGGCGTCTCCAGCGGCGACCGGCGCACGCCGGCCTGCACCCGCGTGGTCTGGCAGTACCTGGGTAACGAGATCAACCGGGTCAACGCCTATCGCCAGCTGATGCTCTACGCACCGGACGACCCGCGCATCGACGACGACATCCGCCAGCGCCTGGGCGGCGCGCAGCTGCGTGATGGGTTGTTCGAGATGGAGTGAGGCGTCACCCGCGCAGCGCCTCCAGGCACTGCTTTTGCTGGCCCTGCTCATCGAAGTTAGCCACCGCCAGCCAGCGCTCGAAGGCATCCCGGCGGGCCGGCCATTCACCGTCGATGATGGAGAACCAGGCGGTGTCGCGGTTACGCCCCTTGCGCACCATGTGCTGACGGAACAGCCCTTCCTGGGTGAAACCAAAGCGCTCGGCGGCGCGCAGCGAGCGGGCATTGGCCGCGTCGCACTTCCATTCCAGGCGCCGGTAGCCGAGGTCGTCGAAGGCATGCCGCGCCAGCAGATAGACCGCCTCGGTCGCGCCTGGGGTGCGCTGCATCGGCGCGCCGAAGGCCACATGGCCAATTTCGATGCTGCCATCCTGCGCGGTGATACGCAGGTAGCTGAACAGCCCCAAGGCACGACCGCTGGCCAGGTCGACCACCGCGTAGAACAGCGGATCGCGGCTCTGCGCATTGCCGGCCAACCAGGCATCGAAGGCGCTTCGCTCGGTGAAGGGGCCGTAGGGCAGATAGTTCCAGAGCGCCGGGTCCGGACCCTGCAGCGCGCGCCACAATTCATCGCCATGCCGCACGACATCGAGCGCTTCGAGACGCACGAAACGGCCTTGCAACGAGCGCTGATCCGGTGCGGGACGGGGTTGCCAGTGAGCGAGATCACGCGTCATCAGAAGAGCTTCCTGTACTGAATGAAACCGGAGCGGTCGCCAATGCGGTCGTAGAGCATACGCCCCTGGTAGTTGCTTTCCTGGGTCAGCCAATGCACACGGCTGGCGCCAGCAATTCGCGCCTCGGTGTAGACATGCTCGATCAGCGCGCGGCCGATGCCGCCACCGCGAATACCCTCGGCGACGAACAGATCCTGCAGGTAGCAGTAGTCCCCATTTGTCCAACAACTGCGGTGATAGATGAAGTGCACCAAACCGACCGCCTCGCCGTCCTGCCAGGCCAGAGCGGCGTGCATAGGCTCGGCCGGGTCGAGAAAGCGCTGCCAGGTAAGGGTGCTGGTCTCGGCCGGGATCTCGGCCTGGTAGAAACGCTGGTAACCCTGCCAAAGCGGCAGCCAGGCAGCGTGATCGGCAGCGGTGATGGGACGGATGTCGAGCATGATGGCCTTCCTGTGGAGTCAGTCGGTGGGATTCATCTGCGCTGCCAGTTCGTGGTCACGCGGGCTGGCGGACGTCGCCAGGCCGGCGCAGACACCGGCCTGGTCTGCCTCGGAACGGTTCTGGCTAAGTTTCCATTTGCCTTCGAGCCGGCGAATCGGCAGGGCGAAGCCAACGATGGCGCGCAGCATGGCATCGATGTAGTCGCGCGGCGCATCCTCGACTGCCCAGGGCTGCGCGCGACCCTGCTCATGGCGGTCGCTGAGGCGGCTGACCAGTTGCAGCAGGCGCTCGGGCTCGTCGAACACTTCCGCTTGGCCCCGGGCATGCACGGCAATGTAATTCCAGGTCGGTACCACCTTGCCGTGCTCGGCCTTGGCCGGATACCAGCCGGGATGCACGTAAGCGTCCGCACCGCTGAACACCACCAGCGCCTCGGCACCGCTGGCCAGATCACGCCAGTGCGGATTGGCCCGGGCAAAGTGGCCGTACAGGGTGCCGAACTCGCCTTCTTCAGGCGCCAGCAGCAGCGGTAGATGACTGGCCTGCAAGCCCTGCGCACCGCTGCTGGTCACGATGGCCAGTCCGCTGGACCGCATCTGCGCATGCAGGGTGGGCAGGTCGTCCTGACGAAAGGCGGCGGGGCAGTACATGAGGGTTTCTCCTAGCGCGATGGGGCCATGCTAGGCAGGATATTGGCCTGATGTAAGATCCATTCCTGACGACTTTCATAGAGCCAATTTGCCGATCATGACGCGCTCGCCTGCCCTGCCATTCGATCTTTCTGGCATTCATCTGCAGCCCGGTCAGGGCCTGGCGCGCCAGCTTTACCAAGCCTTGCGCGAGCGCATCCTCGACTGCCGCCTGGCCAGTGGCACACGCCTGCCGGCCAGCCGTGAGCTGGCCACGCTGCTGGGCATCTCGCGCAATACCGTGACCCGCGCGCTCGACCAGCTGTACGCCGAGGGCTACGTAGCCGGACGGGTCGGCGATGGCACCTACGTCGCCGATCTGCCGCACAGCCAGCCTGCCGCCGCCATCACTGTCGAAGCGGACAGCCCAGCACTGCAGTTGTTGCTGCGTCACCACCTGGCCACACCGGCCAAGGGCGCGCCACGCGCCTTTCGCATCGGTGTACCGGCGTTCGACCTGTTCCCCTTCGAGACCTGGGCACGCCTGCAGGCGCGCTTCTGGCGCAAACCCTCGCCGGCCCGGCTGGGCTATGGCGACCCTGCCGGAGACCTGCAGCTGCGCGAGCTGATCGCCGCCTATCTGCGCAACAGCCGCGGCCTGACTTGCGAGGCGCAGCA
This sequence comes from Pseudomonas sp. YY-1, assembly GCF_002843095.1. Classification (NCBI taxonomy): domain Bacteria; kingdom Pseudomonadati; phylum Pseudomonadota; class Gammaproteobacteria; order Pseudomonadales; family Pseudomonadaceae; genus Pseudomonas; species Pseudomonas sp. YY-1. The sequence goes on from NZ_PJLX01000012.1 coordinate 81,896, forward strand.
GGTCCTGATCACCTGCGGCTCGCAGCAGGCCATCAGCCTCTGCGCGCAGTTGCTGGTGCAGCACGGCGCGCGGGTGGCGCTGGAAAATCCCGGCTACCGCGCGGCGGGCCATGCCTTCGCAGTGGCCGGCGCGCAACTGTGCGGTATCGCAGTGGACTGCGAAGGCATGGATATCGACGCGCTACAGCGCCTCAACGATTGCCAGCTGGCCTATGTCACGCCCGCGCACCAGTACCCCACCGGCGTGACCCTGTCGCTGCCACGGCGCCTGGCATTGCTGGAGTGGGCCAAGCGCGTGAACGGCTGGATCATCGAGGACGATTACGACGGCGAGTACCGCTACAGCGGTACGCCGCTTGCGCCACTGGCGGCGCTGGACGAGCAGCAACGGGTGATCTACATCGGCACGTTCGGCAAGCTCGCCTTTCCGGCGTTGCGCCTGGGCTACCTGGTGCTGCCGCCTGCGCTGGCCGAGAGCTTCGCCCGGCGCCAAGCGCTGGAGATGCGCCACTCGGAGATCGGCACCCAAGCGGTGATGGCCGAGTTCATCGCTGCCGGGCACTTCCAGCGCCACGTACGGCGCATGCGCCAGGCCGCACGCAGCCGGCGCGACGCCTTGCTCGCGGCCTGGCCGGCGATGATTCCGGGATGCTCTTCGCTACCAGCCGTGGACGCCGGCCTGCACTTGAGCATCAAGGTGGAGAGTCTTGCGCGGGAACGCGAGCTGATCACCGCCGCACGCGCCGCCGGCATCGAGATGAACCCCTTGAGCGATTACTGGCTGCCCGGCAGCGAAACGGCTGAGGATGCTCGCGCCGGGCTGGTGCTCGGTTTTGCTGCGGTGCCAGAGGCGCAGATCGTCGAGGCGGTGCAAACGCTACGCCGGGCGTGGAAGCTGTAGCAAGCCGAGATAGAGCCTGTGGGAGGGGCGTTCGGCTCTGGCATCCTGCTTCGCTCTACCTCCTGCATCCATGCAGTCGTAGCCGCGACTGATGTATCGCATCGACCCCCAGAATGTCGGGCAAAAAAAGGGATGGCCGAGGCCATCCCTGAAGGTTGAGGCTGGTGAAGGCCTCCTATGAATCAGGTTGTCAGCTACGCGGACGGGCGGGCAGCCGACGGTTGGCGTTGCCGAATCGCCAATCAGGACTGCAAGGGCACGAGGCGCGGGGCGATCATGTTCTCGGGGCGCAGGATGTCGGCCAGGGTGGACTCGTCCAGTAGTTGCTCCTCACGCACCAGCTCCAGTACGCCGCGTCCGCTTTCCAGAGCGACCTTGGCGATGCGCGTGGCATTCTCGTAACCGATATAGGGGTTGAGTGCGGTGATCAGGCCGATGGAGTTTTCCATCAGTTCACGGCAGCGGTCTTCGTTGGCGGTGATGCCATCGATGCACAGCTCGCGCAGCATATCCATGGCGCGGGTCAGCAGGCGGATCGAGTCGAAGATCTTGTAGGCGATCAGCGGCTCCATCACGTTCAGTTGCAACTGGCCGCCCTCGGCTGCCATGGTCAGCGCCAGGTCGTTGCCGATCACTTCGAAGGCCACCTGGTTGACCGCCTCGGGAATCACCGGATTGACCTTGCCCGGCATGATCGAGCTACCCGGCTGACGCGGTGGCAGGTTGATTTCGTTGATGCCGGTACGCGGGCCGCTGGAGAGCAGGCGCAGGTCGTTGCAGATCTTCGACAGTTTGACCGCGGTGCGCTTGAGCATGCCGGAGAACAGCACGAAGGCGCCCATGTCGCTGGTGGCTTCGATCAGGTCGGCAGCCGGGGTCAGTGGGTGACCGCTGATAATGGCCAGGCGCTTGACCGCCAGGGCTTGGTATTTCGGATCGGCGTTGATGCCGGTGCCGATCGCGGTACCGCCCAGGTTGACTTCGGTGAGCAGGGTCGGCGCCAGCAGTTTCAGGTGCTGCAGGTCTTCGCCGAGGGTGGTGGCGAAGGCACGGAACTCCTGTCCGAGGGTCATCGGCACGGCGTCCTGCAACTGGGTGCGGCCCATCTTCAGCACGTGGCCGAACTCCAGACCCTTGGCGGCAAAGGACTGAATCAGCTTGTCCAGCGCGCTCAGCAGGCTGTCGTGACCGAGCAGCAGGCCGAGGCGGATGGCGGTCGGGTAGGCGTCGTTGGTCGACTGCGCCATGTTCACGTCGTTGTTCGGGTGCAGGTGCTGGTACTGGCCCTTCTCGTGACCCATGGCCTCGAGGGCGATGTTGGCGATCACCTCGTTGGCATTCATGTTGGTCGAGGTGCCGGCGCCGCCCTGAATCATGTCAACCACGAACTGCTCGTGGAACTCGCCCTGGATGATGCGTGCACAGGCAGTGCTGATCGCCGTGTGCTTGGCAGCGGACAGGTGGCCCAGCTCGCGGTTGGCGTCAGCCGAAGCCTGCTTGACCATGGCCAGGCCGATCACCAGCTTCGGGTAGTGCGACAGCGGCACGCCAGACAGGCGGAAGTTCTGCACGGCACGCAGGGTCTGAATGCCGTAGTAGGCATCAGCGGAGACTTCGAGGGTACCGAGCAGGTCTTTTTCGACGCGAACAGATGCAGCAGAGGACATGATAGAGATGACTCTTGGGAAATACGGCGAGTGCCGCGATGCCCATAGAATAGGGGCCTTGACCGTCTCGCTACCAATGCCGTTACTTGCTGCCCTATGCATGATCGGCATAATGTGGATGTGACCGCAACAATGCACCAACCGTGTGCACTGCCCTGACATGAGCGGAGGACGCGCCTGTGAACCTGGAAACCAAATGGCTGGAAGACTTCGTCACCCTGGCCGCGACCCGCAGTTTCTCCCAGTCGGCGCAGAAGCGCTTCGTCACCCAGCCGGCGTTCAGCCGGCGCATCCGCAGCCTCGAGGCCGCATTGGGGCTGACGCTGGTCAACCGTTCGCGCACGCCGGTGGAGCTGACCGAGTCCGGCCAGCTGTTCCTGCTCACCGCACGCAGCATGGTCGAGCAACTGGGTGAGGTGGTGCGTCACCTGCATCACCTCGAAGGACAACAGGGCGAAGCGCTGCAAATAGCAGCGGCGCACTCGCTGGTATTCGGCTTCTTTCCCGAATGGATCGCCCGCCTGCGCCGCGATGGCCTGCCGCTGAGCACCCGCCTGGTGGCGACCAACGTCGGCGAAGCGGTGCACTCGCTGCGTGAGGGCACCTGCGACCTGATCCTCGCTTACCACGACCAGGACGCCGCTGTGCAGCTGGCACCGGACATGTTCCCGTCCTTGCACCTGGGCTACAGCGAAATGCTGCCGGTATGCGCCGCAGATGAAACAGGCGCACCCCTGTTCGACCTGGACACCGGACAGAGCGTGCCGCTGCTGGCTTACAGCGCCGGCACCTTCCTCGGCCGCTCGGTCAACCTGCTGCTGCGCCAGCGCGCCCTGCGCTCGACCACCGTGCATGAAACCGCCATGGCTGACAGCCTCAAGGCCATGGCCATGCAAGGTCTGGGCGTGGCCTGGGTACCGCGCCTGTCGATGAGCCCCGAGCTGGCCCGTGGCGAACTGGTGGTGTGCGGCAAGGAACACTGGCACATCCCGCTGGAGATCCGCCTGTATCGCTGGGGCATGTCGCGCAAGGCGGCCGTGCGCCTGCTGTGGCGCAAGTTAGAGACGGGGGCGGTGGGTGGGTAAGCGTTGGCTGTTGGTGATGTTGTCCCGGATTACGGCAGAAGCTAATCCAGGCTACGGAGAGTCCGGGGCAAGTGCTTGGTTGTACTTTTTGCCCTCGTACGTCGTAGGGCCAAAAGAGGACGTCAAGCTAATACGTCCAACCACCAGAGGCCGGCTGGTAATACACTGATTTGAAGGGGGTTTTTCCAACGCAGCCATGAGGATGGTGCGGAGTTATGTGGAAGGCTCTACTATCGGATCACTATCGTTTCCATCTGATCACCATTATGTTTCTGAGGAGCCACATTGAGTAATCTCGCTTTAGATTTACTTATAGACGCGGGGCTTCTGACCAGCACAGGCAAGGCTTTCGATATCAAGCGCCTTACACATGAGGAGATATCGAAAAGATTGTCTCACTATAATGCGGCTAGAATTAGCACCGCCGAATCTGAAATAGATAATTACATAGCGAATGACAAATTAAATGCGCTATTTAGCACCGGATCCACAAGAAATAGCGAATCAAGTATTTTGTCATCCGCCTTGGTTTACGACTCAATAATTCTCGACGACCCTCTGGTGACGTCTTCAAGCAGCTTAAGCATCTCCAGCTTGACTAAAGGCCTTTGTTTTTTTGAGTGGGCCTTTGAGCTAATTAGAGCGAATTTTATATTAATACTTCCCGTCTCCTACTTTAATAAACCTAGCAACGACATCCCATTACTTTTATCCGAAGACGCCTTTAGATCCTCCATTCCCTCTGAGATTCATGATTTCATCCACAAAAACACAATTATTAAATCAGTTATAAAATCTAAAAATGATGAAATGCTGATTCTAAATGAAGACGCATTCGAAAACAGAAGAACAGCTCTTCATATTAGTTTTGAAAAAGATTATTGGAGATCAGGAACAAGTCTATTCTTGTTTCAAACACTGGAAAATTGTAAAAAAAATGGCTCTGGCGAGCTTATTTGCCAACAGGTCTGGGATCCAAATGGAACGTTAGATTCTGAAAAATTTAAGCGCTGGGCTTATCAGTCAACAAACCAAGCGATGCGGAGTCGCTTGATTAATATATACAACGAAACGTATTTAGCCGAGAAGCTAGGTCACACCTACATAACAGAATCCGAGTTTGAGGCCAACTTTCTATCAATGTCCGGAAAAAGTGACTCCGGTAGAAAACACACTTCAGCTCGATTTTTAGATGCAAATAATGGCTTTATATATATTGATAAACCTGAAACCATTATAGAACTGAGAGACCGTCACAACGTTGCATTCGAAAGGTTCAACTATTCTTTACAGTATGTATCTGCACAGCTAGCCAGCTTTTCTGGTGAAGACTTTGATAGGCAAGCAAAGATTTTATTTCATTCCGAAATCATGCCTCAAATTGATGAAATCCGTAGCCATGTAGGTTCGATATCAAGAGCTAGCGCTAAAGGAGGAATAGCTACTTTAAGCGGGCTTGCCGCTGCACTAGTGACAGGCTCAACGGTTCCACTCATTCCCGCCTTAATGCTAGGTGTAGCTGGCGCACTAACAGAAGCGCTACCTCTTGTAGGAAATGCCGGAAGAATTAAGAAGAAGCCTGTATATATATGGCATAAAATCGTAAAAACATAACAACCGTCCGCACCGGAGAAATTTCTGCTGTTATCTTTTGTACAAAACTATGCACAAAATCCATCATCAAAAATTTGCTCGGGGACTTGGCCGTTATTCACCAGCGTTCGGGTGCGTAAACCATCGCGGCTGAAGCCGCTCCTACAAGTTTCAATCATTGGTAACTCAGCCCAGGATGCACTACGCCCGTTGCAATCTTCATAGTGGCCAGCGCCGCCTGGCATGACGCGCAGCATCGTATACAGAGGCACCCACGCAGAGCATGGGCACCATCGGTTATACGAAGCATCGCGTTTGTAGGGGCGGCTGGGCAGCATTGCGCTTCAGCCGCGAGCCGTTAGTGACGAATCACTTGCCCGACTTGATCGAGGTCCACGCCCGCGTACGCACGCGCTCGATTTTCTGCGGCAGCGGTTGCACCACGTACAGTGACTTCTGCAGCTCCGGGGTCGGCGTCAGGTCGTGGTCGTCGGCGATTTCAGCGCCCACCAGTTCCATGCCCGGTACGTTGGGGTTGGGGTAGCCGAGAAAATCGCTGATTGGGGCGATGACCTTGGGTTCGAGCAGGTGGTTGATGAAGGCAAGCGCCTCATCCTTGTTCTGCGCGCTCTTGGGGATGGCCCAGGTGTCGAACCAGATCGGCGCGCCTTCTTTAGGCAGGCGCCAGTTGATCGTCACGCCGTTGCCGGCTTCCTTGGCGCGGTTGGCGAACTGGTAGAAGCTGCCCGAATAACCGATGGCCACGCAAATGTCGCCGTTGGCGATATCGGTCATGTACTTGGCCGAATGAAAATAGGCCACGTACGGGCGCACTTTCAGCAGCAGTTCGGTGACCTTGTCATAGTCGGCCGGGTTGGTGCTGTTGGGGTCCAGGCCCAGGTAGTGCAAAGCGATGGGGATGATCTCGGTCGGCGAGTCGAGCATGGCCACGCCGCAGGATTTCAGCTTCTCCATGTACTCGGGCTTGAACACCAGGTCCCAGCTGTTGACCGGCGCGTCCTCACCGAGCGCGGCCTTGACCTTGTCCGGGTTGTAGCCGATCAGCACGGTGCCGTACATGTAGGGCACGCCGTACTGGTTGCCCGGATCATTCTTCTCCAGCAGGCCAAGCAGCACTGGATCGAGGTTCTTCCAGTTTGGGATCTTCGACTTGTCCAGCGGGGCGAACACGCCGGCCTTGATCTGGGTTTCGAGGAACTGGTTGGACGGAATCACCAGGTCATAGCCGGAGTTGCCGGTGAGCAGCTTGGCCTCCAGCGCCTCGTTAGTCTCGAAGGTGTCCCAGGTGATCTGGATGCCGGACTCCTTCTGAAAATCCTTGGGCACCTCCGGGAGGATGTAGTCCGCCCAGTTGTATACGCGCAGCTCCTTGGCCTGCACCGCGCCGCTGAGCAGGGTGGCGCCGCACAGGGCGACGCCGAGCATCTGTTTGATGGCTTTCATCGTTCTAGCACCCCTGAAATATTGCTCTTGTTTGGCAGATTTCTGATTGCTGAAGAGGCGCCGATCAGGCGCCCTCGAAACCTTCCAGCACGTTGACCGCGTTGACGCCGATGGCTTCCACCGCGTAGCCGCCTTCCATGATGAACAGCGTCGGCAGGCCCAGCGCGGCGATGCGCCGGCCCATGGCCAGGTAGTCCGGACTGTCGAGTTTGAACTGCGAGATCGGGTCTTCCATGTAGGTGTCCACGCCCAGCGACACCACCACCACCTCGGCGCCGTATTCGGCGATGCGCTGGCAGGCCTGCTCCAGTGCGGCGCTCCAGGCTTCCCAGGAGCTGCCCATGGGCAACGGGTAATTGAAGTTGTAGCCCTCGCCAGCGCCTTCGCCCAGTTCGTCGGCATAACCGAGGAAAAACGGGAACTCCTCGGCCGGGTCGCCGTGGATCGAGGCGAACAGCACGTCGCTGCGCTGGTAGAAGATGTCCTGGGTGCCATTGCCGTGGTGGTAGTCGACATCGAGGATGGCGACTTTCTTGCTGCCCTGGTCGAGGAAGGCCTGGGCGGCGATAGCGGCGTTGTTCAGGTAGCAGTAACCGCCCATCACGTCGCCGGCGGCATGGTGGCCTGGCGGACGGCACAGGGCGAAGGCGCTGTGGGCACCGTTGGCGATCTCCTGCTGGGCGCTAAGCGCCACCTGCGCCGCGCTGTAGGCGGCCTGCCAGGTGCCGGCGGTGATCGGCGCACCGCCGTCGAAACTGTAGTAGCCGAGCTGGCCGTGCAGGTCGTTGGGGATCATCCGGCGCAGGGTGCGCGCCGGCCAGGTGAACGGCAGCAGGTCGCCCTTGCCGCCCTGCTCCTGCCAGCGTGCCCAGGCGCCCTTGAAGAATTCCAGGTAGGCCTTGCTGTGGATGCGCTCGATGGGCGCCAGGCCAAAGTCCTTGGGTGCGCGAACCTCGCCGAGCTGGCGATTGTTCACACGGGCGAGGATATGGTCGGCGCGCTGCGGCTTCTCGAAGCAGGGCATCAGTTGCCCGTCGATCAGCTCGCATTTGCCGTGGTGCAGGTGGTGGTCGTCGCTGTAGTAGGTGAGCATGCAAAGCGCTCCAGGCTCGTTGTTGTGCCTGCATTGTTCGCCTGCTCGGCCAGCGTCGAAAACGCTGGCAACGGCCAAAAGGGGATCGAAATGGCCAAATTGCGCTGCCAGCCGGACGCTAACCGGCAAGATGTAACGAGGTGTGAGCCTTAAGTTTTCGTTAAGCCAGGACGCCGAAGGTGACGGCTCCGAACCCCATCAGGAGCCTCACCATGCGTCGTCTACTGCTCGTTTCCGCCCTGCTGGCCTGTGCCGCGCCAGCCTTCGCCAAGACCGAATGCACCACGGCCGAACGCTCCACCTGGCAAGACCCCGACCAGTTCCAGGCCAAGCTGGTGGCCGATGGCTACAAGATCAACAAGTTCAAGGTCACCGAAGGCAACTGCTACGAGATCTACGGCTTCGACAAGGAAGGCCGCAAGGTCGAGATCTACCACGACCCGGTCAGCGGCAAGGCCGTGAAGACCGAGATCGAAGACTGATCGCAGCCCCCGGCGCCGGCCCTGGCGGCCAGCGCCTCGTGATGAGAACCCTGCCATGCCCCTTTTAGCCCGCACCGCCCTGGGCGGCCTGCTGCTGCTCGGCGCCACGCCGCTGCTGGCCGACACCGATTGTGCCCGCCCCGACCGCAGCGCCTGGATGCCGGAGTCGCAGTTCCGCGAGCAGATGAAGCGCCAGGGCGTACAGATCACCAAGTTCCGCATCACTCCCGGCCACTGCTACGAGATCTACGGCTTCGACGCTGCCGGTCGCAAGCTGGAGGTCTACTACGACCCGGTCGACGCCCGCCCGGTGGAAGAAGTCGCCAGCTCGCATCTGGCATCGCCACGACATCCCTGAAACCGCAACCATGACCTCGACCTTCAAGACCTGCGCCCTGCTGCTGGGCGCGGCCACGGTGTTCGCCTGCGCCTGGCTCGGCGCCGCGCCCCATGCGCTGGCACCCTTCGCCAGCCAGCCAGCGCCACCCGCGGCCGACGCGACACCGACCCTGGCCGCGCACTTCGCCTCCTCCGATCTGGAGGATTTCGTGCATTCCGCCTCCATCACCGGCCTGCCCGGCGGCGACCTGATGGCGGCCTGGTTCGCCGGCAGCCGCGAAGGTGCCGCAGACGTACAGATTCGCGCCGCGCGTTTCGATGCCGCCAGTGGCCAGTGGAGCGCCGAGCGCGTGCTGGCCACCCGTGAAGCTACCCAACGCGCGGTCGGCAAGCACATCCGCAAGCTGGGTAACCCGGTGATCAGCCTGGCGCCGGACAATCGCCTGTGGCTGTTCTACGTCTCGGTGTCGCTCGGCGGCTGGGCTGGTAGCGCGGTCAACGCCATGGTCTCCGACGACCTCGGTGAAACCTGGTCGGCGCCGCGCCAGCTGGTCACCAGCCCCTTTCTCAACATCAGCACTCTGGTGCGCGCCACGCCGGTGTTCCATGCCGACGGCAGCATCGGCCTGCCGGTGTACCACGAGTTCCTCGGCAAGTTTCCCGAGTACCTGCACCTGAGCGCGAATGGCGAGGTGCTGGGCAAGTACCGCATCGGCAAGGGCCGCTACTCCCTGCAACCGACCGTCGTGGCGCTGGACGAACGCCGCGCTGTGGCCCTGCTGCGCTATGCCGGTGAGGAGCATCACCGCGTGCTGGCCAGCTACAGCGAAGACGCCGGGCGTAGCTGGAGCCGACCGGAACCAGTAGAACCGAGCAACCCCAACTCATCCCTGGCGGCGGTCGGTCGCCCCGACGGCAGCCTGCTGGTGGCGATGAATGACCTGGAGGACGGCCGTTTCCGCCTGACCCTCTACGCCACCGACGCCAAGCTGGGTAACTGGCGCACCCTGGGCGAGCTGGACGAGACGCCCAACCCCTGGGGCGAGCCGATCCCACGCGACGAATTTCCCGCCGTGGTCAGCGAGAAATACCGCGCCAGCGGCGGCAAGCCCGAGCTGCAGGCGCGCTTTCTCGAACAGGTAAGCGCACGCATGTGCAGCGCCGAAGGCTGCACCTTCGACTACGAGTACCCCTACTTCACCCGCGACCGCGAGGGCACCTACCACCTCGTCTATTCGTGGAACGACATGTTCATCAAGCACCTGGCCTTCAACGAGGGCTGGCTGTCGGAGCGCCGCCCGCATGACTGACTTCTGGCTGCCGCACCTGGCCTTCGCCCTGCTGGTCTTCCTGATCTTCACGCGACTGACGCGCAATAAACTCCAACGCGGCATTCTGCTGGCGGGCTGCCTGCTGCTCAGCCTGCTGCCGGTGCAAGGCATCAGCCTGGCGCTGCAGTTGCGCACCTATATCGGCGACCTGTCGGTGGCCAGCCTGGTGCTGCTTGGCTGGGCGACCATGAGCCGCTTCGGCGTGGCACCTGCCAGCGCCGGTGATCGCCTGGCCAGCCTGGCGCTGTTCGCCGGTCTGGCCGTGCTGCTCTACCCGGCGGCGCTGGGCCTGAGCTATGCCGACCCCTACCAGCTCGGCTTCGAACCGCGGCCGATGTTGCTGGTGCTGGGCCTGCTGTGCGTGGTGCTGATCATCCAGCGCAGTTGGCTCGGCGCCCTGACGCTGGTACTGGCGACCCTGGCCTTCGCCCTGCGCCTGGGCACTTCGGAAAACTACTGGGATTACCTGATCGACCCCTACCTGGCCCTCTACAGCCTCGGCGCGCTGCTTCTGGCAGGCGGACGCTGGCTGCTGATTCGACTCTCGACTCGAACTAGGAACCTCGCATGAGCTGGTTGAAATCACGCCGCCTGCATTACCTGGCAGGCCTCACGGCGCTGCTGTTCGTACTCTTCGCCGCCTTGCGCGGGCTGTTTCTGCTGGGCTTCTCCGCCGTCGACAGCCTCAGCGAGCCGGACGTGCTGCCGACCCTCGGCATCGGCCTGCGCTTCGACCTGCGTCTGGCCCTGCTGTTGATGCTGCCGGTTGGCCTCCTGCTGGCGCTACCGAAGCTGCGCCTGGCGCGCTTTCGCGCCATACGCTGGTTGCTGCGCGGCTATCTACTGCTGGCCGTGGCGGCGCTGGGCCTGCTGTACATAGTCGACTTCGGCCACTACGCCTACCTGGGTGTGCGCCTCAATGCCACGGTGCTGCGCTTTGCCGGCGATGCGCAGATTTCCGCCGGCATGCTCTGGCAGACCTACCCGGTGCTGTGGATAACCCTGGCCTGGCTGGCCGGTGTGGCACTGTGGGCGTGGGCGCTTCTGCGCCTGGAGCGTGCCACCCTGGATCGCCCTGCCAGCGGCAAGGTCGGCGTGCTGCCGGCCCTTGGCGGCGCGGCGGTTATGGGCGTGCTGGTGTTTTTCGGCCTGCTCGGTCGCGCCAGCGCGCTGAACCTGGAGAACCCGGTGCCGCTCCGCTGGAGCGATGCCTTCTACAGCGGCAACAGCCAGATCGGCGCGCTCGGCCTCAACCCGGCGCTGTTTCTCTTCGACACCCTCAAGCTCGAACCCGCCGCCTTCGACGAAGCGGCCACGCGCGAGCACTACGAGGTAGTAGCCGATTACCTGGGCGTCAGCGAGCGTGATGCGCAGGGGCTGAACTTCTTCCGTCACCAGCCGGTGCAAGCGCATCGCATTCAGGCCGAGCGCCAGCCCAACGTGGTTTTCGTCATGCTCGAATCCCTCGGTACCAGTGCGGTGGGTGCCTACGGCAACCCGCTGAACCCGACGCCGAACCTGGATCGTCTGGCCCAGCAAAGTTGGTTCTTCCGCCACTTCTACGTGCCGGTCACCGGCACCGCCAAGACGGTGTGGGCGAGCATCACCGGCATCCCCGACGTGTCGCGCCAGGAGACCGCCACGCGCAACCCGCTGATCGCCCGCCAACGCACGCTGATCAACGCGCTCGACGGTTATGAGAAGTTCTACATGATCGGCGGCAACGCCGGCTGGGCCAACATCAACGCGCTGATCCGCCAAAGTATCGACGACGTGCAGCTCTATGAAGAGCGCCACTGGCAATCGCCGCAGGTGGACGTGTGGGGCATTTCCGACCTGGATTTCTTCAAGGAAAGCACGCGCATCCTCGGCGCCCTGCCCAAGGACAAGCCCTTCTTCGCCTACCTGCAGACCTCCGGCAACCACCGGCCCTTTACCATCCCCAAGTACAACGACGGCTTCGAGGCGCTCGACCTGCCGCTGGAACAGGTGCAGCAGGCCGGCTCGCGCAGCGTTGAGCAGTACAACGCCGTGCGCCTGCTGGACTTCAATATCGGCCGCCTGATGGAGCTGGCCAAGGAGCAGGGCTTCTACGACGACACCATTTTCGTCTTCTTCGGCGACCACAACACCCGCATCAGCCAGATCCCGCACATGGCGCCGGCCTTCGAGCAACTGGGGCTGGAGAGCAACAACGTGCCGCTGCTGATTCATGCACCGAAATGGTTGGCGCCGCGCGAGTTCGACGCAGCCGTGGGTCTGGCCGATCTGCTGCCGACGGTGGCCGGGCTGGTCGGCGTGCCCTTCGACAACGGCGGTTTCGGTCGCGACCTGCAACTGCCGGCGCCGGAAGGTGAGCGGGTGGTACCGCTGGTGCTGCAGGAAGGCACCTTCCCGGTGATCGGCGCGGTGACCCGGGATTTTCTCGTGCAGATGCAGCACGACGGCAGCTCACCGACCCTGCACGACCTGCACTCGCCAACGCCGCGTGACAATGTGGCCGAGCAGCACCCGCAAGAGTTCCAGCGCCTGCTGGGGCTAAGCCGTGGCCTGCATGAAGCAGCGCGCTTGCAGATGTATCGCAACGTACAAGCAGAGAAGTGAGCACACTTGTGGGAGGCGCTTTAGCGGCGAGCTTTTATCGCGGCTGAAGCCGCTCCTACGGAGTGTGTAGGAGCAGCTTCAGCCGCGAATGCCATCGATCATCTCAGGCGCGAAAGCGACTCGGCGGCACGCCGCTCCAACGTTGGAAAGCATGCCGAAAGCTGGCGGTTTCGCTGAAGCCCAGCACTTCGGCGATGCGATACACCGGCCATTGCTGCTCATTGAGCAGAGCCTTGGCACGCTCGAAGCGCAACTCGTCGAGCAGGCCCTGATAGCTGGTACCCAGTTCCTGCAGGTGGCGACGCAAGGTACGCGGCGAGCAGTGCATCTGCTGCGCCAGGTTCTCCAGCCCCGGCGGCTCGGCCAACTGTGCGGCCAGCAACTGGCGCACCCGCTCCAGCCAGGCCTGGCGGCTGCTGAACTCGGCGTTCAGGCGACGGCAGCGCTCGACCATATCGCCATGGGTGACGCTGTCGGCCAGCGGCAGGCGGCGCTCCAGCAACGCGGCAGGAAAGGCGAAGGCATTGCGCTGCGCCTCGAAGCGCAGCGCGCAGGGAAAACTCTTTGCATAGCGCTTCATATAGCGCGGCTGGGCATAGGTGAACTCGGCACCCTCCAGCGGTATCGGCTGACGCAGCAGCTCATCGCCGATCAGTTTCAGCGAAGCCAGGCACATCTCCACGTTGAACACTTCCAGCGCCTCGGCATCGCGATAGCCGCTGGCGCAGATCCAGGCCAGTTCGCCTTCCACCTGTAGATCGAGACGGAAATAGGTGCCGAGTAGCGCCGGGTACTGCAACAGCAGGCGCCAGGCGTCACCAAAGGTGGCAGCCGAGAGCGCGGCGTAACCGAGCAGCCCATAGGAGGAAACATGCAGGCTGCGCCCCAACTCCAGCCCCATGTCGGCACGCAGGGCCAGGGCATTGGCACACACCTGCAACTCCTGCACCCGGGTGATGCGCGCGTCGGCATTGTCCAGATCAGCCGCACCAATACCGCTCCCGGCCAGCAATTGCGGGCGCAACTCGGGCTGGTCGGCGAAGCGTTGCAGGATCAGGGAAACCACGTGCAGGGTGGTCAGCGAGGCGTGCAGCATGATGCGTTCCGTGGGGGGAAGACTGAGAATAGAACGCAAGAAATATGCCGCGAGGGGCGGGTCAACGCCCGCCCGATACGATCAACGGTTACGCAGGATGGCGTTGATGAAGTCGCCCTGGTTGGCTTCATCCGAATGGGTGGTGAACTGCAGCTGGCCGTCCTTCTCGTGCAGTTTCATCGCCTCGCCGAAGCGGCAGTCGACGCCCTTGAGGGTCTTGGCTTCGGCCTTGTAGCGGTCATCACGGCCGCACAGATAGGCCATCTGATTGACCACCTCGCCGCAGAAGCTCGGCACGCTGAGGCCAATCAGTTGCTCGTCGCTGATCGCGCTCCAGTCCACCTTGGTCGCCAGCGAGGTACCGCAGGCCTTGGTGGCTTCGCCGTCCATTTGCTGCAGGCGCGCACTGTAATCGGCAACACGCTGCTTGCGGTCGAAGGCAGCCAGGCGCGCCTGCAGGCCATCCTTTTCCTGCTTCTCATAGAGCGCCAGGAGATCCTTCGGCTTCAGCGCCTTGGTCTTGTCCTCGTTGTAGCTGAGTTCGAAGCCCTGAGTGTTCGGCAGGTTGAGCTGATAGCTTTCGCCGCTCCAGGCGCGCCGCTTGTTCAACAGGTTGTAGTCACGACCATCGAGGCGGATGCCGTAGTCGCGCTGCTCGTTGCCCAGCTCGCGAACGTCGGTGAGGAACACCACTTCGTCGAGCGGGTGGTTGATGCCGCGGACCTGCACCAGCGCCTGCTTGCCGTCGGCAGAAGGAGCCAGCGCCAGGCTGACGCCCTGGCCGGCATCGAAGACCTGCGGATGCTTGGCCAGATCCAGCGCAGCGGCTTGAAGAGAGAGCAGAGAGAGAGCAACGAGCGAAACGTACTGTTTCATGACGATACGTCCTTGTACGGATGAAGGGCGCACAGTATAGCCAGCCGTCTGGCGGCAATCTGTGCGCTCTTCCGCGTCCGTTCTGTAGGAAAATTGCCTATCCGTGGCCATTTCCTTGCCTTAGAACTGCAGCACGACGCGCCCCTCGATCTGCCCGCTGCGCATCTGATCGAAGATGCCGTTGATGTTGTCGAGACTGTCGCTGTGCACCGTGGCCTTGACCAAGCCTTCACCGGCGAAGTCCAGCGCCTCCTGCAGGTCGGCACGGGTGCCGACGATGGAGCCGGTGATGGTGATGGCCTTGAGCACCACGTCGAAAATCGGCGTGGGGAAGTCGCCCGGCGGCAGGCCGACCAGCGCCACCGTACCATGCCGGCGCGCCATGCCGATGGCCTGGCCAAAGGCGGCGTTGGACACCGCAGTGACCAGCACGCCGTGGGCGCCGCCGATATCGCGCTGCACCACCTCGGCCGGGTTTTCCTTGCGCGCATTGATGGTCAGGCTGGCGCCGAGCTTGCGCGCCAACTCCAGCTTGGCATCGTCGACGTCCACCGCGACCACGTGCAGGCCCATGGCGCGCGCGTACTGCACGGCCACGTGACCGAGACCGCCAATACCGGAGATCGCTACCCACTGTCCGGGGCGTGCCTTGGTTTCCTTGAGGCCCTTGTACACCGTCACCCCCGCGCAGAGGATCGGCGCGATTTCCAGGAAATCGACATTCTTCGGCAGGACGCCGACGTAATTCGGGTCAGCCAGCACGTATTCGGCATAGCCACCGTTGATCGAGTAGCCGGTGTTCTGCTGGCTCTCGCACAGGGTTTCCCAGCCGGTCAGGCAGTGCTCGCAGCAGCCGCAGGCGGTGTACAGCCAGGGCACGCCGACGCGGTCGCCCTCCTTGACCCGAGTCACACCGCTGCCGACCGCCGCCACGTAGCCGACGCCCTCGTGACCGGGAATGAACGGCAAGCTCGGCTTCACCGGCCAGTCGCCCTCGGCGGCGTGCAAGTCGGTGTGGCAGACGCCCGAAGCTTCGATCTTCACCAGGATCTGCCCGGGGCCAGGCAGCGGAGTCTTCACCTCCTCGATGCGCAGGGGTTCGCCAAAGGCGTGGACGACTGCGGCTTTCATGGTCTGGTTCATGTGCTGTTCCTCTTCCATGCGAGTGGAGCGTCAGTTTGCGCGCGCAGCCCGTGCCGGCATTGCTCCAGAGCAAGGTTTAGGCGGTTTTCCCGCTCTGCCACATCCTGCATGACAAACGGTCGTCGCCACTGCCCGCCAGCGCTGGCTTTGCGTTATACTGCGCGGCCTTCGGCCGGCAGCACCCGGCCAACGAATCATGACAAGCCACGCTGGCCCGCCCGCGTGGCTTGTTGGTTTTTGACGCGCCGCGAGGCGCCCGAGAGAAGAGGCACGACGATGAGCGCACTGGTTGGCGTGATCATGGGCTCCAAGTCCGATTGGTCCACCCTTAGCCACACCGCCGAGATGCTGGACAAGCTGGGCATCCCCCACGAGGTCAAGGTGGTTTCCGCCCACCGCACCCCGGACCTGCTGTTCCAGTACGCCGAAGAGGCAGAAGCACGCGGCATTCAGGTGATCATCGCCGGTGCCGGTGGCGCCGCTCACCTGCCGGGTATGTGCGCAGCCAAAACCCATCTGCCGGTGCTCGGCGTACCGGTGCAGTCGTCGATGCTCTCGGGCGTCGACTCGCTGCTGTCGATCGTGCAGATGCCTGCCGGTATCCCGGTCGCCACTCTGGCCATCGGCAAGGCCGGCGCGGTCAACGCCGCCCTGCTGGCCGCCAGCATCATCGGTCACCAGCACCCGCAGTTCCACGCGGCGCTGAAGCAGTTCCGCCAGGAACAGACCGATACCGTGCTGAGCAACCCGGATCCGCGCGAGGCCTGAAGCCCATTCCATCAGGGGCTGCGACACAGCGCATTCGAACGCTGTGAGCTGCTCGGAATGCTCACTTACCGGCGTAAACTCCGCTTCCTGCGCTGCGGGCAACGTTCAACTGCTTGGTTCGCCACCTGCTGAAAAAGGGGCTTTGTTATGAAAATCGGTGTGATCGGTGGCGGCCAACTGGGCCGCATGATGGCCTTGGCGGGCACCCCGCTGGGCATGAACTTCGCTTTCCTCGACCCGGCGCCGGACGCCTGCGCGCAGGCGCTCGGCGAGCATATCCGTGCCGACTACGGCGACCAGGATCATCTGCGCCAGCTGGCCGACGAGGTCGACCTGGTCACCTTCGAATTCGAGAGCGTGCCAGCGGAAACCGTGGCCTTCCTCTCGCAGTTCGTGCCGGTCTACCCGAGCGCGCAAGCCCTGCGCCTCGCCCGTGACCGCTGGTTCGAGAAGTCCATGTTCCGTGAGCTGGGCATCCCCACACCGGAGTTCGCCGATATCCAGTCGCAGGCCGACCTCGACGCTGCGGTTGCCAGCATTGGCCTGCCAGCGGTGATGAAGACCCGTACCCTGGGCTATGACGGCAAGGGCCAGAAGGTGCTTCGTAAGCCGGAAGACGTCACCGACGCCTTCGCCGAACTGGGCAGCGTGCCGTGCATCCTCGAAGGCTTCGTGCCGTTCACCGGCGAGGTGTCGCTGATCGCCGTGCGCGCCCGTGACGGTGAAACGCGCTTCTACCCGCTGGTGCACAACACCCACGACAGCGGCATTCTCGCCCTGTCCATCGCCAGCACCGATCACCCGCTGCAGGCGCTGGCCGAAGACTACGTCGGCCGCGTACTGGACAAGCTCGATTACGTCGGCGTGCTGGCCTTCGAGTTCTTCGAAGTCGACGGCGGCCTCAAGGCCAACGAGATCGCCCCGCGCGTGCACAACTCCGGGCACTGGACCATCGAAGGCGCCGAGTGCAGCCAGTTCGAGAACCACCTGCGCGCCGTCGCCGGCCTGCCGTTGGGCTCCACCGCCAAGCTGGGCGAGAGCGCCATGCTCAACTTCATCGGTGAAGTGCCGCCGGTGGACAAGGTGATCAACATCGCTGACTGCCACCTGCACCACTACGGCAAGGCCTTCAAGGCTGGGCGCAAGGTTGGCCACGCCACCCTGCGCAGTGCCGACCGCGCCACATTGGATGCGCGTATCGCCGACGTTCAGGCGCTGATCGCCGAAGACTGACAGATCGATTCGCAGCTAGACTCTTGAACGACGGTGGTCGTTCAAGAGCCCCCCATGAAGCGTCTTCTTTCCTTACTGCCGTTACTGTTTTCGCTGACCTGTGTTGGCGCGCCAGAGGTGCTGCGCGTCGACTTTCGCGAACGACCGCCGGAAATGCGAGCTGTCGACGGGCTGCCCAGCGGCCCGCTGATCAGCGTACTGGAAACGGCCGCACACCGTATCGGGGTGGATCTGCAGTGGCGTGAAGCGCCCTTCCTGCGCAGTCTTGAGGACCTGCGCTCCGGGCGAGTCGACCTGGTGCCACGCGTGCTGCTCACTCAACAGCGCCGCGAGTACATCCATTTCCTGCCCAGCATCGGCAGTCAGCAACTGAACGTTCGCTTCGTCGTGCGCCCTGGGGAAGAAGCCAGGCTGAGCCGCTACGCGGATCTGTACGAGCTGTCTCTGGGTGTTAAACGCGGTACGTCCTATTTCGAACCTTTCGACAGCGATGACCTGCTCGGCCGCGCCTATGCCAGCGACGATGCGCAGCTGGCCGCGATGTTCCGGGCTGGGCGCCTGGACACCATCGCGGTGATCGACGCCGTACCGATGGAGGCGCAATTCCAGGCCATGAACTTTCGCGCCTACAGCTACGCGCACTACACCCACCAGCAGGTACTGGGCAACCACTTCGGCGCATCGCTGAAACGCTACCAGAGCGACCGACGCGAGCTCTATGACCGCCTAGGCGCTGAACTGCAACGCATGCGTGAAGAGGGCGAAGTTGCCCTGATCTACCGCCGTTATGGCGTTCTGCCGCCAGACGAGGCGAACTGATAGCCCCGTTGACTTGTCTCATGACGCGCCTGCCGCACACGCGGCACTCATCAAGGAGATACGCCAATGGGCATTATCGGCACCATTTTCATCGGCCTGATCGTCGGTCTGGTCGCACGCTTTCTCAAACCCGGCGATGACAGCATGGGCTGGATCATGACCATCCTGCTTGGCATCGGCGGCTCCATTGCCGCGACCTACGGCGGGCAGGCGCTGGGCATCTACGAAGCTGGCCAGGCGGCCGGTTTCATCGGCGCAGTGATCGGCGCCATCGTTCTGCTGGTAATCTACGGCGCGATCAAGAAGGGCTGACAAGCCCAGCCAGGAGCCGACTTGTCGGCTCCTCGTTTACGCCGCCACGAGATGCCATACCCCATGCGCCACTTGCTGCTCGCCCTACTCTTTTGTACCGGCCTGGCCCACGCCGAACTGCCGGAAACCGACTGGCTCGATTTGATGCCACCCGAAGACCGAAAGGCCCTCGAGGAAATGCCCGAGATCAGTCACGACAGTCCTGAAGGCGACAGCACCTTCTACAGTGAGGGCGGCCTGCGCCAGCAGGATCAGGATCTGCCGGCAGTGATGTACTCCGCCAAGACCGTGCCCGAACTCGACGGCAAGGCCATCCGCCTGGGCGGCTATCCGGTGCCGCTGGAAAACGACGAGAAAGGCAACAGCACGCTGTTCTTCCTGGTGCCCTATCCGGGCGCCTGCATACACGTGCCGCCACCACCGCCCAATCAGCTTGTCCTGGTGCGCTACCCGAAAGGCATCCCGCTCGACGACATCTACGCCCCGCTGTGGGTCAGTGGCGCGCTGAAGGTGGAGCAGGTCAGCAACGACCTGGCCGACGCCGCTTATGCCATGGATGCCGGCGAAGTACGCTTGGTGACCGACGAAGACCTCTAACTGCCTGCCATCCCCTGCTAGGAGTTCCAGCATGAAAGCTGCTGCCCTGCTGTTGCTGTGCCTGCTGTCCACCGCTGCACTGGCCCTGGAGCCCGGCGAGCGCCTGGCGCCCTGGACGCTGCTCGATCAGTTCGACGCGCCCTACACCCTGAACGACGAAACGCAGATCCTACTGGTCGCGCGCGACATGGATGGCGCCAAACTGGTCAACGCCGCTCTGGAAGGCAAACCCAAAGGCTATCTGGAACAGCGCCAGGCAGTCTTCCTCGCCGACGTCAGCCGCATGCCCCGTATCATCGCCACGCTCTTCGCCCTGCCGAAGATGCGCGACTATAACTACCGCATCCTCCTCGACCGCGACGCCCGCATCGCTCCGCGCTACCCGGCGGCGGAAGGCAAAGTGCTGTGGTTGCAGCTAAAGGATGGGCAGTTGGTTCAGCAACAGACCTTTACCAGCGCCGAGCCGCTTCGCCAGGCGCTGGAGCAGCAGGGCAGCGCTAACTAGCTAGCGGCTCGCTGGACAGGCGCAACTCAAGCCGATGACGCTCATCGGCTTTCAGCTGCACGATGTCTTCCAGCACGTTGGCCGTCTCGATGCAAAGCATGTTCTGCCAGGCCTCGTCGGGGAACTGCGACAGGCGCTTGGCCTTGTCGACCCAGGGATTCCACAGCACAGCCGAACGTGAACCACGAGCATCCAGATGGATGCGCCGACCCCAGCCCGGATCGACGATGCTCAGTCGCGCGGCGGTGTCGAAGTAGATGCGATCGGTCTCCGCATCGAACACCAGCGCTTCCTGCTGACGCAGCTCCTGCCAGTCCTGCAAGGTGTCGATATAGCGGCAGCCCTGCAGCCCCTCGACGCTGACCTGGCGCACGTCGCTGACGGCGAAGTAGCTGTGCAGCGCCTGGCTCAGTGTCAGCGGCTCCGTACCGCGATTGTGGGTTTCCAGGCTCATGCCGAGATCGTCTGCCAGGCGCACGACGAAGGTCAGGCCGACATCCCTGGGCCAGCCCTCCAGCGGCTGAGTGCGCGTGTCGTAGGCAAAGCGCAGGGTGACAGCGTCGTCCTCCTCGTCGATGCCCAGCAACTCCCAGTCCAATGCACGCACCAGGCCATGGGCCGGCGCCTGCTCGAGGTGATAGTGCGCCTGCACGGCCTGCGGATTGCGGCGCAGATCTCCGAACCAGGGCCAGCACACCGGCACACCACCACGCACGCTTTGGCCATGCTGATAGGCTGCATCCGGGCTTAGCCAGATCAGCGGCGGCTGCTCACCCTGCTGGTAACTGAGAATCTGCGCCCCCTGCTGGGCTACCAGCAATTCGCTGCCGGCAGCACGAATGCGCCAGCAGACCAGTTGATCCAGTTCCACGCGTTCGACTTGGGCGGTGCTCATGACGACCTCTCGTTGAGATAGATGACCAATAGTGTGACAACGCAAAAAGCAAAACGCCCATCACGAGGACGGGCGTTTTGCCAAACCAGCCAGCGAGACTTACTTGCCGTAGACCTGCTCCGGCAGCCAAGTAATCAGCCCTGGGAAGATATAGGCGATCACCAGCAGCAGAATCTGGATCAGGATAAACGGCACCACACCTTTGTAGATGGTACTGGTGGGAATGCTCGCCGGTGTCACGCCACGCAGATAGAACAGCGCGAAGCCGAAGGGCGGGGTAAGGAAGGATGTCTGCAGGTTAAGTGCGATCATCACGCCCAGCCAGATCGGATCGAGCCCCATGGCCAGCAGTACCGGACCGACGATCGGCACCACCACGAAGGTGATCTCGATGAAGTCGAGGATGAAGCCGAGCAGGAAGATCACCAGCATCACCAGGAAGAACGCGCCGAGCACACCGCCTGGCAGTTGGGCGAACACGTCCTCGATCAATACTTCGCCGCCGAAGCCGCGGAACACCAGGGAGAACAGCGACGCGCCGATCAGGATCATGAAGACCATGGCACTGATTTCGGTGGTGCCGTAGGCCACTTCCTTGAGCTGGCCGAAGTTCAGCTTGCCCTTGCTGAAGGCCAGCAGCATCGCACCTACGGCGCCCAGCGCAGCGGCTTCAGTTGGCGTAGCGTAGCCAGCGAGGATCGAGCCTAGCACTGCGCCGATCAGGATCAGCGGCGGAATCAGCGCCTTGCCCAGCTTGCCCCATTCGATCGGGCCGAGTTCTTCTTGCGGCAGCGCCGGCAGTTTCTTCGGCTGCAGGATGGCGACAGCGATGATGTAGACGATATACAGACCGACCAGCAGCAGACCGGGCAGCAGAGCGCCGACGAACAGGTCGCCAACCGAGACGGTCTTCGGCGAGAAGATGCCCATCTTCAGCTGCGCCTGCTGATAGGCGCTGGACATCACGTCACCCAGCAGTACCAAGACGATGGACGGCGGAATGATCTGCCCCAGGGTGCCGGTAGCAGCCAGAGTGCCGGTGGAAATGGCCGGATCATAGCCACGGCGCAACATGGTCGGCAGCGCCAGCAGGCCCATGGTCACCACGGTGGCACCGACGATACCGGTGGAAGCGGCCAGCAGGGCACCGACCACGCACACGGAGATGGCCAGGCCGCCACGCAGCGTGCCGAACAGGCGCGACATGGACTCGAGCAGATCCTCGGCCACCCGTGAACGTTCCAGCATCACCCCCATGAACACGAACAGCGGCACGGCGAGCATCGTCTGGTTGTTCATGATGCCGAACAGACGGTTCGGCAGGGCGCTGAGGTAACCAGGATCAAAGGTGCCCGTGACGACACCGATGGCGGCGAACAGCAGGGAAACCCCAGCCAGGGTGAACGCCACCGGGAAGCCGGCCATCAGGGCCACACAGATACTGACGAACAGCAGAATCGCCATCAACTCAGCCATGTTTCACCTCCGGAGCAGGCAGGCGACCGCTGAAGACGTAGATTGCCTTGATCAGATTGGAAATACCTTGCAGCACCAGGCTGACAACCAGTGCCAGGATGATGCTTTTCTGCAGGTAGACGAACTTGAGGCCGCCAGATTCGCTGGACGCTTCGAACGTCGACCAGGAGTTACTGACGTAGTCCCAGCTGGCCCAGCCGAGGAACAGCGCTACCGGCAGGAGGAACAGAAGATTACCGAAGATCTCGACCAGCGCCTGACGGCGGCCGCTGAACTTCTGATAGAAGATGTCCACGCGCACGTGGCCGTTGCGTTGTAGCACCCAGGCCGCTGCGCCCATGAACACCAGTGCGTGAGCGTAAAGCACCGCTTCCTGCAGGGCTGTCGCGCCGATACCGAAACCGTAACGCAGCACCACGACGATGGCTGTACCGATTACCAGGAATATCGTCAGCCAGGCGCAAGCCTTGCCAAAGAGGGCGTTGCACGCATCAATGAAGCGCGCCAACCCGAGTAGAGGGGGGGGATTGGGCATGGCAGATCCTTATTCTTATTGCCAAGGGGCTCGG
The DNA here is from genome assembly GCF_002843095.1 of Pseudomonas sp. YY-1. NCBI lineage: Bacteria > Pseudomonadati > Pseudomonadota > Gammaproteobacteria > Pseudomonadales > Pseudomonadaceae > Pseudomonas > Pseudomonas sp. YY-1. Next base: position 104,744 of record NZ_PJLX01000012.1, read on the forward strand.
AATTCTAGGGGGTCACTCCAGAGCATCGCAACCCGCAATACTACGTACGTAGTCGCTGCGCTTGAGTGATGCTACTGCCTATGATAGTCAGAACGCTCTGAATGCTGGCGATCCTGGTGTTCGGGTAATTAGTACAACAACAAGGAGCATTGCATGAAACGTCGCGACATACTCGCCGCAGCGGGCGTAGGCCTTGCAGCAACCGCACTGGCCGGCTGTAAAGAAGATTCCAAGAGCGCCGCAGCACCCCAAGAGGGTTCGAGTGCTCAGACCTTCAACTGGAAGATGGTCACCTCCTGGCCAAAGAACTTCCCGGGCGTCGGCGTCGGAGCCGAGCGCTTCGCCAAGCTGGTCGATGAAATGAGCAACGGCCGCCTGAAGGTCAAGGTGTACGCTGCCGGTGAGCTGGTGCCAGCCCTGGAAGTGTTCGATGCAGTCTCTCGCGGCACCGCCGAAATGGGTCACGGCGCGCCGTACTACTGGAAAGGCAAGGTGCCGGCTGCGCAATTCTTCTGCGCCTCGCCGTTCGGCCCGAATGCCCAGGAAATGAATGCCTGGCTGCACCGTGGCGGCGGTCAGCAGCTGTGGGAAGAGGTCTACAAACCGTTCGGCGTACTGCCGATGGCCTGCGGCAACACCGGCGTGCAGACCGCCGGCTGGTTCAACAAGGAAATGAACTCGGTCGACGACTTCAAAGGCCTGAAGATGCGTACCCCGGGTCTGGGTGGCGAAGTGCTGACCAAGATGGGCGGCACCGTGGTCAACATGCCGGCCGGTGAAATTTTCACCGCCATGCAGACCGGCGCCATCGACGCCACCGAGTGGATCGGCCCATACAACGACCTGGCCCTCGGCCTGCACAAAGCAGCCAAGTACTACTACACCCCGGGCTGGCAGGAGCCGAGCGTTCTGTTCGAGCTGGACGTCAACATCAAGGCCTGGGAAACCCTGCCGCCAGATCTGCAAGCCATCGTTCGCGCGGCTGCTCGTGACGTCAACGGCGACATGCTCGACGATTACAACGCCAAGAACATGGAGGCCATGGAGCAGCTCAAGGCCGACGGCGTGGAAGTTCGCCGCCTGCCGGACGAAGTCCTGGCACGCCTGAAGGAAGTGGCTGCCGAGGTGGTCGATGCCAGCGCTGCGGCCGATCCGGCGGCAACCAAAGTTTGGGAACATCAGAAGGCCTATCTCAAGCGCCTGTACGAATACGCGGAAAGCAACGAGAAGGATATCTACAACATCCGTGGCTGATCCACGAGCCAGGAAAACGTCGGCATCGCGCTGAGAGCCGTTCGCTTTAGTCTGGTAAATATCGAAGACCCGGTGAAGTCACCGGGTCTTCGATCCGCTACAAGCCCCATATTCAGTGCCTCCAGTCAGTGGAGCCCTTCACCTGGTGGTTCTGTATCGCTCGAGAGCATCGAGCAGATCTTTCAATCTGGTTCGAGCTGTACACCCCGCCTAGCCGCTCACGTTCGGCCATTCCCCCGAGAACAAGACGCGAACGACACCGTCGATGCGAGGTGCAAGCACGAGGCGGCACCATGCAGGCTGGACCTGCTGCAAAGCCAAGCGCGGCAATCAAGGCGGAACGGGCCGCAGAAGCCGGCGCGCGGGTTGGCCATGGTTGCCGACGAAGTGCGTGCATCGGCCATCCGCACCCAGCAAAGCACGCTGGAAACTCAGGTATGATCGACCGCCTGCAGGTAGGCAGCGAAGACACAATGAACGCGATGCGCCACTCCAGCGATGCCGGCATGCCGACACCGGGCAGGTGAGCCAGGTCAGCAAGCCTCGGCCCCGCCGAACGCCGCCAGAACCCGGTTACTCCGCTGCATCGACTGCGCATCTATTTTTGCTTTGTTCTTTCCCTGAATACGTAACCCATGCAACTCAAACACAAGATCGTCGCACTCAGCGTACTGCCGTTGCTGCTGGCCGTGGCGGCCGTCTGTGTACTGGTTTTTTTTCAGAATCAGCGCCTGGGTGAACAACAGGCGCGCCTGATCGAAGACAGCATCCTGGCGAGTAAGCGCCTTGAGCTCAAACACTATGTGGAGACGGCACTCAGCATCATTTCTCCGCTCTACGAAAGCGGCCGCGACGACGCCGAGATCAAACAACAGGTGCTGGGGGTGCTGGCCAGAATCAGCTTCGGCAGCGATGGTTACTTCTTCGTATACGACAGCAACGGGCGCAGCCTGATGCACCCGCGTCAGGGCGAGTTGGTCGGTCAGGATTTATGGAACATGACCGACCCGCGCGGCTTACTGGTCATTCAAGCCCTGATACGAAGCGCGCAGAGCGGAGATGGCTTCCAGCACTACGCCTGGCAGAAACCATCGACCGGCGAGGTGACCGACAAGCTGGCCTATGTGGTCATGCTTGAGCGCTGGGGCTGGATGCTCGGCACAGGGATTTATCTGGAGGACGTCGACCAAGCAATCGTCCAGGTGCATGACGAGGCCACCAATGGCATTCACGCCACCATGCTGGCGATTGCCGGCCTGGCCCTGGTCGCGGTGTTGCTGGTATTCGCCGGTGGCCTGGCCCTGAACCTCAGCGAGCATCGCCTGGCGGATCGCAAGCTGCAGTTGCTCACCCAGCGCATTGTCAGCATGCAGGAAGAGGAGCGTTCGCGCGTCTCACGTGAACTGCACGACGGCATCAGCCAACTGCTGGCTTCGATCAAGTTCCAGTTCGAATTGGCCAGCCTTGAACTGACCTCAGGCAATCAACAAGGGCTTGAAACGCTACACAAGGGTACCGAGCGGCTGGCGGGCGCCATCGGCGAAGTGCGGCGGATTTCTCACGACCTGCACCCCTCGCTACTCGACACCCTTGGCCTGCCCGCAGCGATTGGTCAGCTGGTCGCCGAGTTCGAGCAACGAAGCGGCCTGCTGATCGACTACAAGAACGACCTGGGCGATACACTACTCAACGATGGAATGGCAGTTGCCCTGTTCAGGATTCTGCAGGAAGCGTTGACCAACATCGAACGCCACGCGCAGGCGAACACCATTGTCATTAGCCTCGACGGCCGAACGCGACGGGTGCATTTGCGGGTTCGCGACGACGGCGTCGGTTTCAGCTCCAGGCATTTCGACACTCTTACTGGCGGGATTGGTTTGCGTAACATCCGTCAACGTGTGGAGCATTTTGGCGGGCGCTTTGCCCTTACATCGCGACCCGGCCACACGGAGTTGATGGTGACGCTGCCGTTACCGATACCCTAGCTCTGCTGACTGAAGCACCCAAAACAACAAGAGCGCGCCCTACATGACCGCTGCCACCATACGAATTGCTCTGATAGACGACCATGCCCTGGTACGCGAAGGTATTCGCGCACTGCTCGAGGTGCTGCCTCATTTCGAGGTCGTCGGCGAGGCCGGCAGTGGTGCCGAAGCGTTCGAGCTGATGCAACGCACCCCAGTCGACATCCTGCTGATGGATGTTGGCTTGCGCGATATCAATGGATTGGAACTGACCCGCCAGTTGCGCGAACGCTACCCGGCCATCAGGGTGTTGATGCTGAGCATGTACGACAATCAGGAGTATGTGAGCAGCTCGCTGGCGGTGGGTGCCAGTGGCTACGTTTTGAAAGAAGCGCCCTCGCGCGAAATCGTCGCAGCTATCGAAGCCATTGCAGCCGGTGGCAGCTTCTACAGCGGAGATATCGCGCGCAAGTTGGTCAAGCCCACCCCGAACGAAGACGAACTGACCCCACGCGAACGCGAGGTGCTACTGATGCTCGCCCAAGGTCTGAATAACAAAGTCATGGCCCGCGCTCTGCAGATCAGCGTACGCACCGTCGAAACCCATCGCCTGAGCATCAGGCGCAAACTGGCGATCGACAAGCCGGCAGACCTGCTCAAGCACGCGCTGGCCCATGGCTGGGTTCCCTACGACTAGCGGGCCGTTAACCCGCACGAGAACGCATATAGTGTGGAAAAGACCTTAATAGCGTCCGGCCGCTAGAGACTCGGTCATTGACGGGAGTCGCCTTGGGTTTTTGATCGGCTCGGGCTATGGCCTTTGGTGGCCTTAGCGACGCGGCGGCACCGGACGAGTGCGGCCACTGCCGTCGATGGCGACGAACACGAACACCGCTTCGGTGACCTTGCGCCACTCGTTGGACAGCGGATCGTCGCTCCACACCTCGACCATCATCTGAATCGAACTGCGGCCGATTTCCAGTGCCTGGGTGTAGAAGGAGAGCTGCGCGCCCACCGATACCGGTACCAGAAAGGCCATGCGATCAATGGCGACGGTCGCCACGCGGCCACCTGCAACCTTGCTCGCCATCGCGGTACCAGCGAGGTCCATCTGCGACACCAGCCAGCCACCGTAGATATCACCGAAACCATTGGTCTCGCGCGGCAACGCGGTGATCTGCAGAGCGAGGTCGCCCTGGGGAATCGGGTCTTCCTGTTCGTAGTCGTTCATCGGTTCGAGACTCGCGGCGCGGTTGTTGTTCTGGGCGCGGAACCCGCATGGCACACGGGCGCAACGAGTATACCGACTGTGCAGTCGACGGGCGACCACTCTGGCAGGGCGCAAAACGCCACAGCCCATGCCCGGTCGGGCAAAACGCACGACCCGGCAAAACTCATTCGGGCAGTATGCCTACCACAAAATGCCATCACTTAACTGTAAGCGATTGATTTTAAAATACTTTTAATAAACAAAAAGTCTGGCACGGGTGCTGCACTAGTCCCAGTACGCAACTGGTCATGTACCGGTTGCAATGCGAAAACAAGGAAGAGACGGATATGCCACACACCCGAGCCATCCGCCTCCCACGCAACAGGAGAACCGCCATGTGGATAGTTGCTCTGGTGCTCGCCACCTTGCTGCTTCTGCTCAGTCTGACGCTCGCAAGCGTTGTACTGATTGGCCAGACCCTGTGCGCAAGCCGCAATACCGCCGAGCTGGAGCTGCCCACGGGCGCCGCGCCCCAGCCTGTGGACCCGAGCAACGCGCAAGACCCCTGGCCTGCCTGGGCCATTACCCACTGATCCATCAAGGAGAAACACCATGCTTAGTTGGGCAGTCACTTTCCTGATCATCGCCATCATCGCCGCAGTACTGGGCTTCGGTGGTATCGCCGGCACCGCTGCAGGTATCGCCAAGATTCTATTCGTGGTGTTCCTGGTGCTGTTCATCGTCTCGTTTGTCATGGGCCGCCGCCCGCGCCTCTAGGGAGACATAGATGCAATCGATCCACGCCATTGCCGCCGCCCTGCTGATGGGCGGCGCCCTGGCGGCTCAGGCCGCCGACCGCGACGCCAGTTTCCATCCAGGCGAGCTGCTCACCAGCAACACCGAGTACCGTGAAGCCTGGCAGGATCTGGTGAAGAACGAAGAGCGCTTGCCGGACTGGCTGATCAACCTCAGCGGCCTGTCCACTCCCATGCAGACAGTGGAAGCCGATAGCGATCGCTATCTGGTTGGCCAGATCTGCGAAGCGAACAGATGCTTCAATCAGCGCGCCTATGTCGCCTTCGAATGGGAAGACGACGATGCCTACGCGCTGTATGTGCAGGTACCGGATGGCCTGCCGGAAGACCGCGCGCCAAGCGAGCATGCCAGCCTGCGTTGGCTGGGCGAGCCGGACGAGGAAATCCAGCAGATGCTGATGGAACAGCTGCGCAGCGATCCCAACTGGTATTGAGTGACGGCAGTTTGCCGGCTGTCCCACAGACACCGCCGGCACGTTATCATCCCCCGCCATAACGGCATGCCCTCCTTCATCTGGCGCTTTGCGCCATCTTCTTCCTCAGGGAGAAGGCGATCAGGGAAGGCGTCGCTTGCCAATTTAGGGGGATCGCAATGCTCAATGGCCTGTGGCTGAGCTTTTTTCTGCTGGGAGCCGCTGCCGCTCTGGCACGCTGGCTGATTGGCGGTGATGCAGCCGTATTCGGCGCGATGGTCGAAAGCCTGTTCGCCATGGCCAAGCTCTCGGTGGAGCTGATGGTGGTGCTGTTCGGCACCCTGACACTCTGGCTGGGTCTACTGCGCATCGCCGAGAAGGCCGGGCTGGTCGATCTGCTCGCACGCATGCTGGGCCCATTATTCGCCCGCCTGATGCCGGAAGTGCCACGCGGCCATCCAGCGTTGGGGCTGATCAGCATGAACTTCGCCGCCAACGGCTTGGGGCTGGATAACGCCGCTACGCCGATCGGCCTCAAAGCCATGCGCGCCTTGCAGGATCTCAACCCCAGCGCCACCACGGCGAGCAATGCACAGATCCTGTTCCTGGTACTTAATACCTCCTCACTGACCCTGCTGCCGGTATCGATCTTCATGTACCGCGTGCAGCAAGGTGCTGAAGATCCCACCCTGGTATTTCTGCCGATCCTGCTGGCGACCAGCGCGTCGACCCTGGCAGGCCTGCTGGCGGTATCGGTGATGCAACGCCTGCGTTTGTGGGACCCGGTGGTGCTGGCCTACCTGATTCCCACCGCGCTGCTGCTCGGCGGCTTCATGGCCCTGCTCGCCGGCATGAGCGCCACGGCGCTGGCGGCGCTGTCATCGCTGCTCGGTAACCTCACCCTGTTCGGCTTGATCCTGATGTTTCTGGTGGTGGGCGCGCTGCGCAAGGTGGCGGTGTACGAGAGCTTCATCGACGGTGCCAAGGAAGGTTTCGACGTGGCCAAGAGCCTGCTGCCGTATCTGGTCGCCATGCTCTGCGCCATCGGCGTTCTGCGCGCATCCGGCGCGCTGGATTTCGGCCTCGACGGCATTCGCTGGCTGATCGAAGCGCTGGGCTGGGATACCCGCTTCGTCGATGCTCTGCCCACTGCGCTGATGAAACCCTTCTCCGGCGGTGCCGCGCGCGCCATGCTGATCGAAACCATGGAGAACTTCGGCGTCGACAGCTTCCCGGCGCTGGTTGCGGCGACGGTGCAGGGAAGTACCGAAACGACGTTCTACGTGCTGGCGGTGTACTTCGGGGCGGTCGGCCTGCAGCGCGCCCGCCATGCCGTGGGCTGCGCCTTGGTCGCCGATGCCGCCGGGATCATCGCCGCCATCGGCGTGTGCTACTGGTTCTTCGGCTGATCGCCGCGATGTCAGGGCTGCTCAGTCGGCGCCAAACCCCAGTTTGTCGCTCGCCCAGCTGAGCAACGGATCGCTGTGCTGGTATTCGCGCAACGCCAGCAGCTTGGGCGCGATGAATGCCTCGAAGTCCTCAGCCTGTTCGAAGTACACCCCGGTGAAAATGGTGAACATCGACTTGTTGCCGACCGTGGCATAGAACAGGTTGCCCACCGGCTCACCGTCCTGGGTCAGCAGCTTGAGGCTGGCGCGACTGGCCAGCTTGGTGTCCAGCGGCAGATCCTGTTGCACCAACCCGCTGTCACGCAGGCCGAACGAGGCGCCGAACGTCTCGGCGTAGCTGGTCATCAAGGCATCACCGGCGCGCGGGTAGAGAGAGACACCGCTGTAGAGGTAGAACCAGTCGCTGCCCTCGCTCTCGAAACTGAGGTCTATGCTGCGCGCAGCGTAGGTCACCAGCTTCTCGTAACGCCCCTCGTCCGGGGCCTCGTAGGCGGCGAAATCCTCGCCACTGAGCAGCAGTCGGCGCTCCTCGGCGAGAGGCGGTTCGTTGTCGACGCAGCCCGCGAGTGCGAGCAGGCTGAGCAGCAGCACGAGTCTGAACATGGCATTCCTCCCTGAATTGGCCCGCGCAGCTTGCCCGAACCGAGCACACCTCGCCAGCGACAGCCCTCGTCGCTGTGCGCGGTGCCACAGCCTGGCGACTGAGTGCCCGTCAGCTACCGCTCAGGCGAAAGCCAACCTTGAGCGTGACCTGATAGTGCCCCACCTTGCCATTCTCGATGTGGCCACGGGTGTCGATCACCTCGAACCAATCCATGTTGCGCACGCTTTTGGCGCATTCGGCCAGGGCATTTTCGATGGCTTCCTCGATGCTGGTGCGCGACGAGCCGACGATCTCGATCTTCTTGTAGGTGTGGTGAGTGGACATGACGGACTCCTGAGTGGTGAAGGTTCTTGTTCAGACTAGCCCGCCCCGTAGAAGTGTCATCTGTCGCACCCTTATCCGGCCTGCTGGAAAGCCGCCACGGGCTTTCCAGCGCCTGGGCTGGCGTTAGAAGTCCACCTGGTAGCCCAGGGTGAAGGTGCGCCCACGACCCTTGAAGTTGTAGTCGTTGGCGATACGTGCCGACTGCGAGTAGTAGGTGAAATAGTCCTCGTCGAGCAGGTTGTCGATGCCCAGCGACAGGTTACCCACCGGCAGGCGGCGGCTGACGCTGGCTGAGAGCAGGGCGTAGCCGTCGAATTCCAGGCGCGGGTCGTCGAAGCTGCGGCTGACGTAGTAGTTGTATTGCAGGTAGCTCGACCAGTCGTCGTTCCAGTTGGCCTGCCAGCCCAGGCTGTACTGGTCCGGCGAGATGTTCAGGCCGGTCAGGCGAGTATCCACCTTGCCGTCGCCATCGGTGTCGGATTTACCCTGGCTGTGGGCGTAGCTGCCACGCAGGCTGTGGCGGTCATCGATAAGCCAGTTGCCGGTCAGCTCGTACCCCTGGATCTCCACTCGCTCGCGGTTGGCGATGTAGTTGCCGTCGCTGTTCACCGACAGACGCTCGCCGACGCTGGAGAAGGACTCGTAATAGCTCAGTTCCATGTCCACGCGGTCGAAGTTCAGACGCAGGCCCACTTCACGCGAACGGGTGACGATCGGCTCCAGCTCCAGCAGGCTTTCAACCTCTAGCCCCGGTTCGTCCAGCCCGCGCAGCACACGGCCGATGTCAGGCATGCCGAAGCCTTCGGAGTAGCCGCCGTAGAGCTGCGCCCAATCGGTAGCCTGGTAAGTGAAGCCGTAGTTGCTCAGGGTTTTGCCGAACGACACCTTGCCGCCGGTGACGCTCACCCCGCCAGCGTTGTTGGTGCCCCACACAGTGCGGAAGTCATCCACGTCGAGCTCGGAATGCTCGCGGCGCACGCCAGCCATCAGGGTCAGCTTGTCGGTCAGGTGCAGGTCGCCCTGAAGGAAGCCGGCCTGGTTGTCGTAGGTAGACGGCGGCACATAGCTACGATTGGTCTGCACCAGCACCTGCTCACCCTTGTCGCGCATCAGGTCGACGCCACCGGTCAGATCCAGCAGACCATCGAACAGGCCTTTGCGGCGCAGGGTCAGCTTGCCGCCCCATTTCTCCGAGTCACTGCGGCTTTGCTCCCACAGGGTGCCGACCGGCGCGATGTTGGGGTCCTGGAAGGTCGCTGAGATCAACGCACCGAACTGGCCACGGTAGCGCTGGTGATAGAGCTGCACGTCGAGCACGTTGCCGTACAGGTCCTGATTGCTGTAGCTGAAGGTGTACTGGCGGTTCTCGTTGAACGCCGGGTCGCCCTGCGGATCGCCCTTGCGCGCAGTGGTGGGAATACCGGCGGCGCGGTTGCCGAGTACCGGCACGTAGTCGTTGTTACCCTTGAGCTCGTAATGGTTGGCACTGAATTGCAGGTGCTGCACGTCGTCGATCCAGTAGCCGAGTTTGAACATCAGATCGTGGTCGCGGGTGTCCTGGATCTCGCCCGGGTAGGCGACGCCAATCAGCTCATCGTTGGCATCGTAGAACGCACCGCGCTCCTGCCAGGTGGCACCGAACAGCGTCTCCCAGTCACCCTGCTGGGCGCTGAGCCGGTAGTTCATCTTGTAGCTCAGGCCATCCTTGCTGAAGCGGTCGTCGCTCTCCAGGCTGACCCCGGCGTGCTGGCTGACGCCGTTACCTTCGGGCCGACGGCTGATGAAGTTGACGATGCCGCCGGTGGCGCCGCCGCCGTGCTCGGCCGAGGCGCCGTGAATCACCTCGATGCGCTCGATCTGTGCCAGGTCGATGGTGTAGCTGCTGCGCCCGTCGTTGCGGATCGAACTGGCTTGCGGAACGCCGTCGACGAGAAATTGCGGGGTGCGCCCACGCAGCGTCTCACCGGCGTTGGACATCTTCTGCCGACTCGGCGAGTAGGACGGAATCAGGTTGCTCAGCACCTGGCCCGGGTCGCTGCTCAGCGCCAGCTGCTGCTCGATCTGCTGGCGGTCTATGACGGTCACGCGCTGCGTGGTCTCGCCCACTGCACTGTCACTGCGCAGGGTGCTGACGGTCATCGCTTCCAGTTGCAGCACATCACTGCCCAGCTTACTGGGCGCGGACAGCGCATCGAGGCCGTAGACCCCCTCGGCCTGGCGCACCGCGCGCAAGCCACTGCCCTGCAGCAGACGGGCAAAGCCGTCCTCGACCTGATAGGGGCCCTGCAGACCCGGGCTGCTTTGACCCTGCAGCGCGCTGGCATCGAACGACAACGCCACGCCGGCAGCGCTGGCATAACGGTTGAGCACCTCGGCCAGCGGGCCGGCAGCGATGTCGAAAACCTGTGTCTGCACGGCAGGCTCGGCGGGTGCAGCGCTGGCCAGCGGCACGGCCAGCGCAAGGCCGGAACAGAGCAGGGCAGTTTGCACAGCGAGGGTTAGCGAATGCAGGTTGCAGCGAGGTTGACGCATGGATTTCCCCTGAGAACGAAAGGCCTGTAGCCGAGATGTCAGAAGGGCCGATCCAGTCGAGAAAAAAGTGCAAACGACAATGAATATTTTTGCTAATTAAACCTTTGGCACCAGCGTCACCCAGTAATCGCTGCGCCGCACCACACGCAGCGGGAAGCTGTGTTCCAGCGCCGCCAGGGCACGATCGGTATCCGCCAACGGGAAGCTGCCGGACACCTTCAACCCGGCCAGGGCCGGGTCGATGCGCAGCACGCCATGGCGATAGCGCGCCAGCTCGGCGATCACCTCACCCAGCGGCTGATCGAGGGCGATCAGACTGCCCTGCGTCCAGGCCGTCGTGGCGGCCTCGTTGGCACGCGGCGCCCCGAGTCGTTCGGCATCAAAATGCAATTGCTGCCCGGCAAGCAGCGGCTGCATGGCTTGCAGATGCCGCAGCGGCGCGACCTCCACCCGCTGCTCCAGCACCGCAACGCGACAGCCCTGCTCATCGCTGCGCACGCAGAACCGCGCGCCCTCGCTGCGCACCACGCCGTGACGGGTTTCCACCAGCAAGGGGCGGGCTTCGTCGAGGCTGTGGATCAGCGCCTCGCCACTGACCAGGCGCAACAGGCGGCGCTGTCCATCGACATGCCATTGCGCGGCGCTGGCCGTGCCCAGCATCAGCTGGCTGCCATCGCTCAATTGCCATTGGCGGCGCTCACCCACACCACTGCGGTAGTCGGCCAGCCAGTAGCGCCGCGTATCGCTTTGCCAGGCGAACCAGCCCAGCGGCAGCGCCAGGCCGACCAACGCCAAGCTACCAAGCAGGCGGCGTCGGCCATGGTCGACGCCACGCAGGGTCGACGAAGCAATGGGGCCGGGCAATAGGCCCAGTTGTTCACGCAGTTGCTCGATCTGCTGCCAGGCCTGGCGATGAAGCTCGTCGGCGTCGTACCAGTGCTGCCAGGCCTGCTGCTCATGGGCATCGCTGTCACCGGCGCACAGCCGCGCGTACCAGTTGCTGGCGGCCTTGAGCGCCGCGCGCTGCACCTCGGTCACGGCTGCCAGCCTGCTTGCAGCAGGCAGCAATGCTCCACAGCGCGAGCCATGTAGGTGTTCACGCTGCGCAGGGAAATGCCCAGCCGCGCGGCGATCTGCGCGTAGGTGAGGCCGTCGAGCTGGGACAGGATGAACACCTCGCGCACCGTGCGGCCGAGACCAGCGAGCAGGCGGTCGACCTCCATCAGCGCTTCGAGGAGCAGCGCCTGATGCTCGGCGCTGGGGTGTTCGGCCTGCGGCTGATTGGCCAGCGCTTCGAGATAGGCTTGCTCCAGCGAACGCCGCCGCAGAAAGTCGACCATCAGCCCCCGCGCCACGGTGGCCAGGTAATCACGTGGCTCGCGAATGCTCGCCGCATTGCCGGCGCGCAGCAGACGCACGAAAGTGTCCTGCGCCAGGTCGGCGGCATCGCAGCCATTGCCCAGGCGCCGACGCAGCCAGCCTTGCAGCCAGTTGTGATGGTCACGGTAGAGGGTGTGCAGCACCTGGGCGTCGGCGGGCATAGCGCGATTTCATATCAAATGACAATGAATTGCATTGTCATCCGTACCTCATCGACTTGGCAACACCGCCGGTGCTACGCCAGCTCGCGCCTCAGCCACTGCGCCAGGCGCTCGCTGCGCGGATCGGCGCGACGCGTCCACAGCGCCAGGCAGCCCGTGGTTTCGACGAAGCCCCAGGGCGCGACCAGGCGGCCAGCACGCAGGTCGTCAGCAACCAGCGTTTGCGGCGCGATGGCCACGCCGAGCCCGGCCGCGGCGGCTTCCAGCAAATAGTAGAGATGCTCGAAACCCTGGCCCTGCTGCAGTCGCTCGGGCGCCAGCCCTTGGGCACGGGCCCACTGCGGCCAGGCCTGCGGGCGCGAAGTGGTGTGCAGCAGTGGCTCGGCGTACAGCGCATAGGCGGTGGCCGCACTCAACGGCGCGTGGTTGGCATAGCGCGGGCTGAGCACCGGGCCGATACGCTCCGGCGCCAACTCGAATACCTGCATGTCGGCCGGCCACGGCGGGTCGGCAAACAGCAGAGTGGCGTCCACCTCGGCGCTGCGCGGGTCCAGCTCGCCCTGGCTGGCCGACAGTTGCAGACGCAGCTCAGGAAGCTCGCGCTGCAGACGATCCAGGCGCGGGATGAACCAGCGCGCCAGCAGGCTGCCCGGGCAGCCAAGGACGAAGGGCCGCTCTTCGGTTTCACGGCGCAAATCAGCACAAACGCTACTCAGGCGCTCGAAGCTCTCAGTGGTGACATCGCGCAGGCGCAAGCCGGCATCAGTGAGTTTTACGCCACGCCCGTCCTTGCCGAACAGGCTAACACCGAGCTGTTCTTCGAGGGCACGAATCTGCCGGCTGATCGCACCGTGGGTGACGTGCAGCTCCTCACCTGCCTTGCTGATACTTTGCAGGCGTGCGGCGGCCTCAAAGGCGCGCAGAGCGTTGAGCGGGGGAAGTTCTCGGCTCATGATTATGTGAATTTTTCTGACGTGTTACTGCAATCTAATCGCTTTTCACCGCGTCGGCCAGCGGTAGAATGGCCCCATCACCCACTCGCCCTGCCAGCCCAGTGCTGTCGACAAGGAGCACGCCATGACCTCATTTCGCACCGGCCCCGACACTCGCGGCCTGTTCGGTCGCTTCGGCGGCCAGTTCGTCGCCGAAACCCTGATGCCGCTGATCAACTCGCTGGCCGCCGAATACGAGAAGGCCAAGAACGATCCGGCCTTCCTCGAAGAACTGGCCTACTTCCAGCGCGACTACATCGGCCGCGCCAGCCCGCTGTATTTCGCCGAGCGCCTGAGCGAGCACTTCGGCGGGGCGAAGATCTACCTCAAGCGCGAAGACCTGAACCACACCGGCGCGCACAAGATCAACAACTGCATCGGCCAGATCCTGCTGGCCAAGCGCATGGGCAAGCAGCGCATCATCGCCGAGACCGGCGCCGGCATGCACGGCGTGGCCACCGCCACCGTGGCTGCGCGCTTCGGCATGCAGTGCGTGGTGTACATGGGCACCACCGACATCGACCGCCAGCAGGCCAACGTCTTCCGCATGAAGCTGCTCGGCGCAGAGGTGATCCCGGTCACTGCCGGCACCGGCACTCTCAAGGACGCCATGAACGAAGCCCTGCGCGACTGGGTGACCAACGTCCACAACACCTTCTACCTGATCGGCACCGCCGCCGGCCCGCATCCGTATCCGGCCATGGTGCGCGACTTCCAGTCGGTGATCGGCAACGAAGTGCGTGAGCAGATTCTCGAGAAGGAAGGGCGCCTGCCCGACTCCCTGGTGGCCTGCATCGGCGGCGGCTCCAACGCCATCGGCCTGTTCCACCCGTTCCTCGATGACCAAGGCGTGCAGATCGTCGGCGTCGAAGCAGCCGGTCACGGCGTCGACACCGGCAAGCATGCGGCGAGCATGGCGGGCGGCGCGCCGGGCGTGCTGCACGGCAACCGCACCTTCCTGCTGCAGGACGAGGACGGCCAGATCACCGATGCCCACTCGATTTCCGCCGGCCTCGACTACCCTGGCGTCGGCCCGGAACACGCCTGGTTGCACGAGATCAAGCGCGTCGAATACGTGCCGATCAGCGATGACGAAGCCCTCGAAGCCTTCCACCAGTGCTGCCGCCTGGAAGGCATCATCCCGGCCCTGGAAAGCGCCCACGCGCTGGCCGAAGCCTTCAAACGTGCGCCGAAGCTGCCCAAGGATCACCTGATGGTGATCAACCTGTCCGGTCGTGGCGACAAGGACATGCAGACCGTGATGCACCACATGCAGGACAACCAGGAGAAGCACGCATGAGCCGCCTGCAGAACCGTTTCGCCGAACTGAAAGCGGAAAACCGCGCCGCGCTGGTCACCTTCATCACCGCCGGTGACCCCGACTACGCCACCTCGCTGAGCATCCTCAAGGGCCTGCCGGACGCTGGCGCCGACGTGATCGAGTTGGGCATGCCGTTCACCGACCCGATGGCCGACGGCCCGGCCATCCAGCTCGCCAACATCCGCGCGCTGGCCGGCAAGCAGGGCATGCAGCAGACGCTGCAGATGGTTCGTGAATTTCGTGAAGGCAACCAGAGCACGCCGCTGGTGCTGATGGGCTACTACAACCCGATCTTCGTCTACGGCGTCGAGCGTTTCATTGCCGACGCCAAGGAGGCCGGCGTCGACGGCCTGATCGTGGTCGACCTGCCGCCGGAGCATAACGACGAGCTGTGCGAGCCGGCGCAGAGCGCGGGTATCGACTTCATCCGCCTGACCACGCCGACCACCGACGACGACCGCCTGCCCACCGTGCTGGCTGGCAGCTCCGGCTTCGTCTACTACGTGTCGGTCGCGGGTGTCACCGGTGCCGGTGCGGCGACAATGGATCACGTCGAGGAAGCCGTGGCGCGCCTGCGTCGCCACACCGACCTGCCCGTGTGCATCGGCTTCGGCATTCGCACTCCGGAGCACGCCGCCGAAGTGGCCAAGCGCGCCGAAGGCGCGGTGGTCGGCTCGGCACTGATCGACAAGATCGCCGAGGCGAAAAGCCCGCAGCAGGCCATCGACGGCGTGCTCCGCCTGTGCAGCGAGCTGGCCGAAGGGGTACGCGGCGCGCGCCGCTGACACACCCTCTTTGGCATACGAGAAAGCCGCTGGCGGAGCGATCTGTCAGCGGCTTTTTCATGGCTTTGTAGCCTGAGTCGAGCGTAGGGATACCCGGGGAATTGGTTGATGGGTTTCGCGAGGTTCAACCCATCCTAGGTGCTCATGTAGATCACGCTACCGCCATGGCTTTCTGTACTTCAGGCAGAAGTGCATCGGTCGCCGCAATCAACTCGGCCAGCAGTGGCTCATCCACATCCATATAACCTTCGTACTCGGCCAGGTTGCGTCGGTCATGGCATAGCGCAAACAGGCGCACTTGCGCCTTGCTGACGGCAAGCGTGTGCGCCAGGCACTGGAACACCAGATAGCGGCGGTCGGAACGATAGCCCTGTAGGCGCAATGCAGTCAGAGCCAGTGCGTGAGCAGCGTTGTAGGCGAGGTCGAAGCGGCTGGCGAATGACAGCGCAGGGTTGTGGGCGTCCTGCAGGCGGTCAACGGCCGAACGCAGCAGTCCTTCGCATTCCTTGCGGTCTGGCGGTTCGGCCTTAAGGCTGCCCGTGCGCAGCAGGTTGTCCAGATTGTCGTTATTGCCCATGTTCGGTTCCCTCCGGATCGTGGCCGATCAGCTCGATCTTGTCTTGCTGCGCCACCCGCAGCACGAAACTGTTGCCAGCGACTTTCCTGGCTTGCCACTCGTGCGGAGTATAGAGCGTCGGGTTGATGGTGCGTCCTAGTTGGGCCTCCACCGGCAACAAGCGCTCCATCACGTCGGAATAGCTGAGTCCGTTGCCGATCAGCATCAGGTCGATATCGCTATCAGCATGTTCACTGCCCTTAGCCAGCGAACCATAGACGAACGCCCACGTCAGTTGTCCAGCCAACGGCGCGAGTGCTTCACGCAGCGGGGCATCGATTCCGAAGGTCTTGCGCACGATGCCTTGCAGCTCGGTATAGATAGGGCAGTGCGGGTTAGCCTGGTAATGGGTCTGATTGCCCTGACGGGTCATGCTCAGGATACCCACCTGCTGCAGACGCTCCAGCTCACGCATCAGGCTGCCTTTGCCAACCTGAGCATGGCGGGCGATTTCATTGGCATAGAAGCTCTGTTGCGGCTTGCCGTAAAGCAACCCCAATACCTTGCGCTGGGTGCCGCTGAACAGCGCCTCACCTAATGAAAGAGTTTGCATGGGCGGCCCAATGAGTCCCAAAAAAGGAACGATAGTTCCCTTTTAGGGACTCTTCAATGGTTTCTTCACTAAATAGCGAGAACACGGCCTGCCTTAGCAGCAGGCAAGGCCCTCAGCCACAGTTGCAACCTTATTCGCTCGCACGCTTGAGCAACTGCTTGCAGCGCTCGGACAAGTGCACCACACGAAGATGTTTGCCCGCACGCTCGTAGCGTTCGCGCAGGGTCCTCAGCGCGGCGATGGCAGAGTAATCAACGAAGCTCAGGTGGCGGCAGTCCAGGGTTACCTGCTGCGGGTCATCAGCCGGCTCGAATTGCGCCAGGAAGGTGGTGCAGGAGGCGAAGAACAGGGTGCCGTGGGCGCGGTACAGCTTGCTGCCGTCGGCCTGCATATCGCTGTCGGCATACAGCTCGCGGGCGTGCTGCCAGGCGAAGTTGAGCGCGGCGATGACGATGCCGCAGAGCACGGCGGTGGCCAGGTCAGTGGCGACGGTGATGGCGGTCACCGCGACGATCACCAGCACATCGTTGGCCGGCACCTTGCCGGCGACGCGCAGCGAGCCCCAGGCGAAGGTCTGTTGCGCGACCACGAACATCACGCCGACCAGCGCCGCCAGCGGGATACGCTCGATCAGCGGCGAGAGGAACAGCACGAAGAGCAGGATCATCACCCCGGCGACCACGCCGGACAGTCGCCCACGGCCGCCGGAGCCGAGGTTGATCACGGTCTGACCGATCATCGCGCAGCCGCCCATGCCGCCGAATGCGCCGGAAACCATGTTGGCCGCGCCGAGGGCGACACATTCGCGATCCGGGTGGCCGCGCGTGGCAGTGATTTCGTCGGTGAGGTTCAGGGTAAGCAGGGTCTCCAGCAGTCCGACCAGGGCCATCAGCACGGCGTAGGGGGCGATGATGATCAGGGTTTCCAGTGTCCAGGGAATGTCCGGCAGCACCAGACTCGGCAGGCCGCCGGCGATCTGCGCCATGTCGCCCAGGGTGTGAGTGGGTAGATCCAGCAGATAGACCAGCGCACCGATGCCAAGGATCGCCACCAGCGCCGGCGGTACGGCGCGAGTCAGGCGCGGCAGCAGGTAGACGATGAGCATGGTCAGTGCCACCAGGCCGAGCATCAGGTACAGCGCGTTGCCCTGCAGCCAATGGCCGTCATGCTGGAAGTGCTCGAACTGAGCCAAGGCGATGATGATCGCCAGGCCGTTGACGAAGCCCAGCATCACCGGATGCGGCACCATGCGGATCAGCTTGCCCAGGCGCAGCAAGCCGAACGCCAGCATGATCAGGCCACCGAGCAGCACCGTGGCCAGCAGGTACTGCACGCCGTGCTGCACCACCAGGGCGACGATCACCACCGCCATCGAACCGGCGGCGCCGGAGATCATCCCCGGCCGGCCACCGAACAGGGCGGTGAGGGTGCAGATGATGAAGGCGCCGTACAGGCCCATCAGCGGGTTGACCTGGGCTACCAGGGCAAAGGCGATGCACTCGGGCACCAGGGCGAAGGACGAAGTCAGGCCGGCCAGCAGGTCAGCGCGTAGGGAGGCGGGTTTCATGGCGAGGTAAGCGGATGGAGAAGGGGCGCGCATGGTAACGCTCGAGCCCACCGCCGTCATGCACCTGCGCTGAGTTCTGCCGCGCAAGGGCTGGCCTCGCGCGGCAGACGGCCGATCAGGCCAGAATCAGCGATACAAGGCGCACAGCGGCTCGATCTTGTCGCCTTTGACGTAGGAGAAGCTCAGTTTGTGGCCTTCGATCTCCATGCCCAGCTCCATGGTCTTGGCATTGAACGCCAGCACCTGCAGATCGAAGCTCTGGTAGGGCGAAGTAATGTGGATCGTCTGACCATCCTCGCTGAGGTGATAGTCGGAAACTTCCACCTCGCGCTCGCCCGGCTCTGCGCAATTGAACGGATGCAGGTCGCTCTTGCCATCGGCCTTGAACTCCACCACGTTGGCGATGCCATTGTTCAGCGGTGTCATGGCCCAGATGCCGAGCAGTTGCTCCTGGCTATCGACCTTGGCGGCGCTGGCCAAGGCGTTCGCGCTCGAGACAACGGCAAGCAGGGAGACGAATAGCAGTTTGCTCATGGGATTTCCTTATCAGGTAATGAAGCACGCTCACAGCGAACGAGCGGCGCAGATGCTACTGACTTTCAGGTGCTTTGCGGGCACGGATGACGCAGATGCCACCTCGTCGATCACCGGACAATCGCCACGAAAAAGCCGCTGAAGGATCGCCCTCCAGCGGCTTTATCATCGCCTGTCAGTGGCCGTGCGACGGGCTGTGCTCTGCGTGCGGCTGAGCCGGGGCGAACTTGGAAAGGACGTGGTCCTTCATCCCGCGCGCCAGTTCTTCCTCGTCGAAGAACACCTCGCCGAAACCTTCGCGACGGAAAATTTCCACCGCATCGGCGCTGTGCGTACGGATCACGACTTCCACCTGCGGGTTCAACGCCCGCGCGGTTTCGACCATGCGCTGCACATTCAGCGGATCGGGCGTGGCGATCACCAGCATCGACGCCTTGGCGATATGCGCCTGGATCAGCGTACCCGGCTCGGCCGAGTCACCGCTGACCGCGGCGATGCCCTGACCACGGATCTGCTCGACCCGCTCGCGATTCTGCTCGACCACGACGAAAGGAATACCGCGCTGCAGCAAGGCCTTGGCAATACGTCGGCCGACCCGGCCGTAGCCCACCACCACCACTTGCCCCTCGAGGTATTTGCGCTCGGTGCTGGCCGGCAGCACCGCCAGCGGGTCTTCACGAAACTCGAGGCGTCGAGCCAGGGCAGAACGCCGCAGAGCCAACTCTTTGATCGGTTTGATGCAGGCAAACACCAGCGGATTGAGGGCAATCGAGATCAGCGCGCCGGCCAGCACCAGGCTCATGCCCTCAGCCGACAACAGGCCCAGGTCCTTGCCCAGCCCAGCGAGGATGAAGGAGAACTCGCCGATCTGCGCCAGGCTTGCCGCCACGGTCAGTGCGGTGCTCAGGGGATAACGGAAAGCCAGAACCAGCAGCGCCGCTGCCAGGCCCTTGCCGACGATGATGATGGCCACCACGGCCAGCACACGCAGCGGCTCTTCGACCAGCACGGCCGGCTCGAACAACATGCCAACCGAGACGAAGAACAGGACTGAGAAAGCATCACGCAGCGGCAGCGACTCTTCAGCCGCACGGTGCGAGAGGTCCGACTCGCGCATCACCGTACCCGCGAAGAAGGCACCAAGCGCGAAAGACACATGAAACAGCACCGCTGCGCCATAGGCGATGCCAATGGCGGCGGCAACCACGGACAGGGTGAACAGCTCGCGCGAGCCGGTCTTGGCAATCTGCAGTAGCAACCAGGGCAGCACGCGGCGCCCGACCACCAGCATCAGTGCGATGAAAACAGCCACCTGCAGCAGCGTCATGCCCAGCACCTGCCACAGCGGCGTGCCGATATCGGCACCGACTACCTTGCCGCCGAGCATGCCAGCCAGTGGCGGCAGCAGTACCAATACCAGTACGGTGGCCAGGTCTTCCACCACCAGCCAGCCTACGGCGATGCGGCCATTCATCGAATCGGTGATGCCGCGCGTTTCCAATGCCTTGAGCAGCACCACGGTGCTGGCGCAGGACAGCGACAGCCCGAGCAACAGGCTCTCGCCGAAAGTCCAACCCCACCAGCTGGCAACACCGAGGCCAAGCACGGTGGCCATGCTCATCTGCACGACCGCGCCGGGCAGCGCGATCTTCTTCACGGCCAACAGATCTTTCAGGGAGAAATGCAAACCGACGCCGAACATCAGCAGCATCACGCCGATCTCGAGCAACTGCGGGGCCAGTTCCATGTCCGCAACGACACCTGGGGTCGCCGGGCCCAGCGCGATACCCGCCAACAGATAACCTACCAACGCCGGCAGCTTCAGCTTTTCTGCGATAAAGCCAAAGATTAGAGCCAGGCCGAAGCCACCGGCCAACATGGTGATGAGGGATATGTTGTGCTCCATCGCACCTCCTGCTGAATCGAGTTTGCCTGCCGCTGCACCTGCGCCGCGGCCACATATTTCTTTAAAGAATAAGAAGCGAATCTTATATCACGCTTTCAATTCTCCAATTTTTTCACTCGGCTATTCATTCAGACAGTGTTGTGCAAAGTATTAACGGGATGACTACAGCGGCCGTCATAGACGCGCTGCTGCCGCGCACGCCATTCATCGGAATGACTCACGCCGTGGCGGGCCCGGCGTAAATCCGGCAACCTGAATACAAGCACAAGAAAGGAGTCCAGCCATGAGCAAGAACCTGCTAATCACTGGCGCCAGCCGCGGCATTGGTCGCGCAGCTGCCCTGCTGGCTGCCGCTGACGGCTGGGCAGTCGGCGTGAACTACCGCAATGACCGCGGCGCCGCCGATGAAGTGGTGGCGCAGATCGAGGCCATCGGCGGCAAGGCCGTCGCGCTGCCTGGCGACGTCGCCAATGAAGAGGACGTGCTGCGCCTGTTCGAGGCCATGGATCAATTCGGTCCGCTGCACGGCCTGGTGGTCAATGCCGGCATCGTCGCCCCGCCGATGCCGCTGCTGGACATGAGCAGCGAGCGGTTGCGCCGTATGTTCGAGGTCAACGTACTGGGCAGCTACCTCACCGCACGCGAGGGCGCCCGACGCATGGCCCGCAGCCGCGGTGGTAATGGGGGATCGATGGTGCTGGTGTCATCGGTAGCCGCCAGCCTTGGCTCACCCTTCGAATACGTCGACTATGCCGGTGCCAAAGGTGCCATGGACGTCCTGACCCGCGGCCTGGCCAAGGAGTTGGGCGGCGAGGGCGTGCGGGTCAACGCCGTGCGCCCGGGGCTGATCGATACCGAGATTCACGCCAGCGGCGGCCAACCGGATCGCGCCGAGCGCCTGGGCAAGGCGACACCGCTAGGCCGCGCCGGCCGCGCCGAGGAAGTCGCTGAGGCGATCGTCTGGCTACTCGACGACAAGGCCAGCTACACCACCGGCGCGCTGATCGATATAGCTGGCGGCAGATAGAAACCAGAGTCGCGGCTAAAGCCCCTCCCACACATTCGTGGTCAGGTGCGCCACGCGCACCAACACTAACGGCTCAGTCCCAACGCGGTGCGAAGCCCGGGTTGGCGACGCGCTCGCCACGCTCCAGAGTGGCGATGGCGGCCATATCCTCTTCGCTCAAACGCAACTCGGCAGCGGACAGATTGGCCGCCAGATTCTCACGCTTGGTCGAGGACGGAATCACCGCATAGCCCTGCTGCAGCGACCAGGCCAGGGCCACCTGCGCCGGGCTGGCGCCGTGGGCTGCGGCGATACGCTGGATCACCGGCTCGGCCAACACCTTGCCGTAGGCCAGCGGCATGTAGGCGGTGAGGTGGATGCCCTGCTGCCGGGCGAATTCCACCAGCTTGCGGGTCTGCAGCAGCGGATGGATTTCCACCTGGTTGGTGGCGATCTCCTCCACACCCACCGCATCGATGGCCTCGCGCAAATGAGCGATGGTGAAGTTGGACACGCCAATCGCTGCCGTCAGCCCCTGGCGCTTGGCCTCCAACAGCTCGCCCAGGTACTGCGCCACCGGGATCTCGTCGTTCGGCGACGGCCAGTGGATCAACGTCAGATCGACCCGTTCCAGGCCCAGGCGCTGCAAGCTCTCCTGCAAGCTGGCGATCACTCGGCCGCTGCCGAGGTTCTCGGTCCAGATCTTGGTGGTGACGAACAACTCATCCCGCGCCACGTTGCTGGCAGCGATGGCCTGACCGACTGCGGCCTCGTTGCCGTAGATCTGTGCCGTGTCAATATGCCGGTAACCCAGTTCCAAACCCGTGCGCACCGAGTCGATGGCGATCTGATCCTTGAGGCGAAAGGTGCCAAGGCCGAAGGGGGGAATGAATTTCATGACGAATATCCTCACAGGTGGTGAATGGATGGCCGATCAGCAGACCGGCAGACCGGCAGACCGGCAGAGCCTGAATGATTCGGCCTGACTCAGCGGGTAAAAGTTGCAGGTCCGAGACAAAGGGCGAGCAGCAGGCAGGCTTGCTGGCGAGCAGTATCCGCGCCAGACTCATGCGGAAAAACCTACCAAGCTAGCAAACACCTTTGACTGAAGATCAACAATGAAGACCAGCCTGGAAGAAATGCTCGCCTTCGTCAGCGTGGTCGACTGCGGCTCGATCAGCGCCGCCGCCGAGCAGCTCGAACAGACCGCGTCCGGCGTCAGTCGCGCTCTCAGCCGACTGGAGGAAAAACTCGCCGTCACCTTGCTACGCCGCACCACCCGGCGCCTGGAGCTGACCGAGGAGGGCGAAGTGTTCCTGGCCCAGGCGCGGCGCATCCTGGCCAGCGTCGAGGAAGCCGAGGAGCAGATGACCCTGCGCCGCCAGGCACCGTCCGGGCGCTTGCGCATCAACACCGCCTCGCCCTTCATGCTGCACGTGATCGTGCCGCTGATTGGCGATTTCCGTGCGCTCTATCCACAGATCGAACTGGAGCTGAACAGCGATGACCGCATCATCGATCTGCTGGAGCGCCGTACCGACCTGGCCATTCGCATCGGCAACCTGCCAGACTCCAGCCTGCACGCCCGGCCGCTTTACCACAGCCGCCGCCGCGTACTGGCCAGCCCCGACTACCTGCGCCAACACGGCAACCCGGTGCGCACCGAAGACCTGGTCGGACACAGCCTGATCGGCTTCACCGAACCGGACAGCCTCAACGAGTGGCCGCTACGCCACGCCCTTGGCGAGCGCTGGCGCATCACCCCGAGCCTGCGCGCCTCCAGTGGCGACACGATTCTCGAACTGGCCCTGGCCGGCGAAGGCCTGGTGTGTCTGTCGGACTTCATGACCGATGCCACCCGCGCCAGCGGCGCGCTGGTGGAAGTGCTGGCCGAGCAGCGCGTGGAGGTACGCCAGCCGATAAACGCGGTGTACTACCGCAACACCGCGCTGGCGTCGCGCATCACCTGCTTTCTCGATTTTCTCAGCGAGCGGCTGGGCTCCCCGCACTGACGCAGCACGACAGCACAACGAAAAAGGGCGACTCATCGAGTCGCCCTTTTTGCATCATCAGCCTGAGGTCACTGTGCGGCCTGCAGGCTCCACTCGGCCAGCTTCTGCTGCTTGTAGCTGAGTGCCGCAGCCGGCACCGGAGTGACCTTGCCAGTCTCCATCCAGCGCTTGAGACGGTTGGCGTCGGCCATATGGGTGTACTTGCCGAAGGCGCCGAGTACCACGAACGCCACCGGGCGGTTGGCGATGGTCGTGGCCATCACCAGGCAGCGGCCGGCAGCGTTGGTGAAGCCGGTCTTGCTCAGGTTGATGTTCCAGTCCGCCTTGCGCACCAGTGCGTTGGTGTTGCGAAAGCCCAGGGTGTAGTTGGGCTTGCGGAAGGCCACGGTGGCTTCGGAGTCGGTGCTGAACTGGTGAATCAACGCATACTGGTTGGCTGCCTTGACCATCAGCGCCAGGTCGCGCGCGGTGGCGACATTCAGTTCGGACAGGCCGGTGGGCTCGACGAAATGGCTGTTGCGCATGCCCAGTGCCTTGGCCTTGGCGTTCATCGCCGCAACGAAGGCGCCATGGCCGCCCGGATAATGGTGAGCGAGGCTGGCGGCGGCGCGGTTCTCCGAGGACATCAGCGCCAGGTGCAGCATCTCGCGGCGGGTGATCTCGCTGCCGATTCGCACGCGGGAGAACACGCCCTGCATTTCCTGGGTGTCGCGGATGGTGATTGGCAGCACCTCGTCCAGCGGCAGCTTGGCATCGAGCACCACCATGGCGGTCATCAGCTTGGTGACCGAGGCGACCGGCAGGCGCAGATCCGGATTACTGGAATAGAGCTCCTGGCCAGTCTTCAGGTCGATCAGCAATGCGCTACCAGCGGCCAGCTCCTGCTTCGGCTGGGCCGGCGCGGCCTGGAGGGTCGAAACAACAAGGCTGCCGCACAGCAGCAGGCCCAAAATCGAATGACGGAGTTTCACGGTTCACTTCACCGGTTGGAGTGTGGGGGCCGCTGGCAGGTGATAAAAACGACCGGCTAGAGCGGCGGCGAACAGTATAGAGACTCACGTCTCGCTGTTGCAGTATGGCCCGATCAAACGCTCGCTGCCGACGAATCCAGCTCAGCCTGCAACCAGTCGACGAAACGCGCGGTCAGGCGCTGACGACGCTTGCGCTCGGGTAGTACCAGGTAATAGCCAAGTGCCGAATGCGCCTCGGCATCACCCAGACGACAGAGCAGCCCCTGAGCCAGAAGTTCATCCACCAGATGGCGCCAGCCGATGGCCACGCCTTGACCGGCGATGGCCGCCTGGATCAGTAGGGTGTAGTTGTCGAAACGCAGCGCGCCGGGCGTTGGCAGGCTGGCGATACCCAGCGCGCGAAACAGACCATCCCAGTCAAACCAGCGCGAACGGTGCTCGGGCCGCAGGTGCAGCAGCGGCAGGTCGACCAGCGCTGAAACCGGCAACGGCGGCTGACGCTCGCCGAGCAGGCGCGGGCTGCACACCGGGAACACCTCCTCGCGAAACAGCAGGTGTGCCTCACCGTGCTTGAAACGGCCGTCACCGAAGCGGATCGCCACGTCGATGTCGCTGGGTACCGTGGCCGGGTCACGCTCGCTGGTGATCAGGCTGACGTCCAGATCCGGGTACAGCCGATTGAAGCGCTGCAAGCGGGGCATCAACCAGTAAGCGGCGAAGGCGAAGTCGGTGGCCACCTGCAGCACCTCATGCTGCTGCCGTGCGGTGACAGCGACGAGCCCGGCATCGAGGCTGGCCAGCCCCTCCTGTACATGGGCCAGCAACAGCTCACCGGCCTCGGTCAGCACGATCCCGCGATAGACGCGGTCGAACAGACGGGTGGCCAGTTGCTGCTCCAGACGCTTGATCTGCTGGCTAATGGCCGGCTGGCTACTGCCCAGTTCGCTGGCGGCGGCGGTGAAACTGAGCTGGCGCGCGGCCGACTCGAACACCCGCAGTGCGTCGAGCGACAACCCATCGATAGCTTTATACATAAGCTCTGCTTATCCGAGGCATGTGTCGCAGCTGGGTTTACCCTGCTGTCGTTCTACCGGAATCATGGAGCCAGCACTGTCGCATAAACCAACAATATGGAATACCCGCCACCATGAAGCGCCCGAACATCCTCTTCATCATGGCCGACCAGATGGCCGCGCCGATCCTGCCGCTGCACGACGCGGCCTCGCCGGTGCAGATGCCCAATCTGATGAAGCTGGCCGAACAGGCCGTGGTGTTCGACTCGGCCTACTGCAACAGCCCGCTCTGTGCGCCGTCGCGCTTCACCCTGGTCAGCGGCCGGCTGCCATCGAAGATCGGCGCCTACGATAACGCCGCCGATTTCCCCGCCGATGTACCGACCTACGCCCACTACCTGCGCCGCCTCGGCTATCGCACGGCGCTGTCGGGCAAGATGCACTTTTGCGGCCCCGACCAGTTGCACGGCTACGAAGAACGCCTGACCAGCGACATCTACCCGGCCGACTACGGCTGGGTGGTGAACTGGGACGAGCCGGACGTGCGCGCCAGTTGGTACCACAACATGTCCTCAGTGCTGCAGGCCGGCCCGTGCGTGCGCAGCAACCAGCTGGATTTCGACGAGGAGGTGGTGTTCAAGGCGCGCCAGTACCTCTACGACCATGTGCGCATGACACCGGATCAGCCGTTCTGTCTGACCGTGTCGATGACGCACCCGCACGATCCCTACACCATCCCGCGCGAATACTGGGATCGCTACGAGGATGTGGACATTCCCCTACCGCAGCAATACATCGAGCAG
The DNA here is from genome assembly GCF_002843095.1 of Pseudomonas sp. YY-1. Lineage (NCBI taxonomy): Bacteria > Pseudomonadati > Pseudomonadota > Gammaproteobacteria > Pseudomonadales > Pseudomonadaceae > Pseudomonas > Pseudomonas sp. YY-1. Next base: position 130,889 of record NZ_PJLX01000012.1, read on the forward strand.
GCCGAGCAGGACCCGCACTCGCAGCGCATCCTCAAGGTCATCGACCTGTGGGACAAGCCGCTGCCCGAGGACAAGATTCGCGACGCCCGGCGCGCCTATTTCGGCGCTTGCAGCTACATCGATGACAACATAGGCAAGCTGCTGAAGACCCTGGAAGAGTGCGGCCTGGCGGAGGACACCCTGATCGTCTTCTCCGGCGACCATGGCGACATGCTTGGCGAGCGCGGCCTCTGGTACAAGATGCACTGGTTCGAGATGTCCGCCCGCGTGCCGCTGCTGGTACACGCGCCGAAACGCTTCGCCGCGCACCGGGTCAGCCAGTCCGTCTCAACCCTCGATCTCTTGCCGACGCTGCTGGAGTTGGCCGGTGGCCAGGTCGAGCAGGGGCTGGAGCTGGAGGGCCACTCGCTGCTGCCGCACCTGCAAGGCAAGGGCGGCCACGACGAAGTGCTCGGCGAGTACATGGCCGAAGGCACGGTCAGCCCGCTGATGATGATCCGCCGCGGTCCCTGGAAATTCGTCTATTCCGAGCAGGACCCGCTGCTGCTGTTCAATCTGGACAATGACCCGCTGGAGCGTCAGAACCTGGCCGAGTCCAGCGAGCACAAGGGCATCCTCGCCGGTTTCCTGGCCGAAGCCCGCGAACGCTGGGACATCCCGGCGATCCACGTAGCCACCCTGGCCAGCCAGCGCCGCCGCCGATTTGTCGCTGAGGCCCTGAGCCAGGGCAAATTGACCAGTTGGGATCATCAGCCCTGGGTCGACGCCAGCCAACAGTACATGCGCAACCATATCGATCTCGATGACCTGGAACGCCGCGCCCGTTTTCCGCAGGTATGAACCTTTGCCTACTGCCGCCCCCAAAACAGAAGAAAAAAGGAGAGACGCCATGAACCGATTCAGCGTGCTACTACTCACCGCAGCGCTCACCAGTGCCGGCAACGTCTGGGCCGAGGACGCCGCCTGTGCCACGGTCAAGCTAGGTGACCCGGGCTGGAGCGACATCGCCGTGACCAACGGCATCGCCAGCTTCCTGCTCGACGGCCTGGGCTACAAAGCGGAAAGCCAGACCCTGGCCGTGCCGATCATCTTTGCCGGCCTGCAGAAGGGCCAAGTCGACGTCTTCCTCGGCAACTGGATGCCGGCGCAGCAGAGCAACTACGACAAGTTCGTCGCCAGCGGCGAAGTGGACAAACTGGCGCAGAACCTCGCAGGCACCGAGTACACCCTGGCGGTCCCGACCTATGCCTATGAGGCCGGGGTGAAGACCTTCGCCGATCTGGACAAGCACGCCGACAAGTTCGGCAAGAAACTCTACGGCATCGCCTCCGGCTCGCCGGCCAACGAGTCGATCAAACAGATGATCGCCGCCGACGAGTTCGGCCTGGGTGACTGGAAGCTGGTGGAGTCCAGCGAACAGGCGATGCTGGTGCAGGTCGGCCGCGCGGTGAAACGCGATCAGTTCGTGGTCTTCCTCGGCTGGACCCCGCACCCGATGAACGTGCAGTACGACATGAAGTACCTGAAAGGCGGCGAGAAATATTTCGGCGACAGCGGCGAGGTCAACACCCTGGCGCGCAAGGGTTATGCCGCGCAGTGTCCCAACGTCGGCAAGCTGCTGAGCAACCTCGCCTTCACCCAGGAGATGGAGAACAGCATCATGGATCAGGTGCTGAGCAAACAGGCCAGCAACGACGCCGCGATCAAGGCCTGGCTGCAGGCCAACCCGCAGGTGCTCGATGGCTGGCTGGACGGCGTGACCACCCGCGACGGTGGCGACGGCCTGGCCGCCGTGAAGGCGCGGCTTTGAATTAACCGCGGCAAGTGAGTAGGGTGGAGTCGCCCACGGCCCACCCTCGACCCGAACCATGCGCCTACCTGACCGACAGACCCTGCTGCCGTTTCTCCGCTGGTTGCCTGGCACCAGCCGCAAGACCCTCGGCAATGACCTGCTGGTGGGCCTGACCGGCGCCATCCTGGCTCTGCCGCAGTCGCTGGCCTACGCGCTGATCGCCGGATTGCCGGCTGAGTACGGCCTGTACGCGGCCATCGTGCCGGTGATCATCGCCTGCCTGTGGGGCTCCTCCTGGCACCTGATCTGCGGGCCGACCGCAGCCATCTCCATCGTCCTGTTCACCAGCGTCAGCCCCATGGCACGCATCGGCAGCGACGAATTCATCGCCCTGATCCTGCTGCTGACCTTTCTTGCCGGGCTGTTCCAGTGGCTGCTCGGCCTGCTGCGCTTCGGCGCCCTGGTGAACTTCATCTCGCAGTCGGTGGTGCTCGGTTTTACCCTCGGCGCGGCCCTGGTGATCGCCATCGGGCAGATGCCCAATCTACTCGGCGTCGAGGTCACCAGCCAGCCCACGGCGCTGACCAGCCTGCTGCAGATCGGCCAGCACCTGCCGCAGGCGCATTGGCCCAGCGTGGCCCTGGCGGCCTTCACCCTGCTGCTCAGCCTGATGGTGCGGCAGCTCTGGCCAAAGTTGCCTGCACTGCTGATCGGCCTGATCTGTGGCAGCCTGCTGGCCTGGTTGCTGCCGGCACGTTTCACCGCTGAAATCGCCCTGGTGGCGCCGTTCGAAGGTGGTCTGCCGCCTTTGACCCTGTTGAGCTTCGACCTAGACGACGTGCTGCGCCTGCTACCGGCAGCGGTGGCCTGCGGCATGCTCGGGCTGGTCACCAGCCTGTCCATCGCCCGCGCGCTCGCGGTGAAATCGCACCAGTTCCTAGATGCCAACCAGGAAGTACGCGCTCAGGGCCTGTCGAACATGCTCGGGCCGTGGTTTTCCGCGTCGCTGTCGGCCGGCTCCTTCACCCGCTCGGCGCTGAACCTGCAGGCCGGCGCACGCACGCCGCTGGCCGGGGTGTTCTCGGCGCTGCTGGTGGCGCTGTTCGCGGTGTTCGGTACGGCACTGCTGACGCATATCCCGTTGCCAGTAATGGCCGCCGGTATCCTGCTGATCTGCTGGGGTCTGGTGGATCTGCCAGCGATCCGTGCACTGCGCAAGGTCAGCCGCGCCGAGTTCATGGTGATGCTGCTGACCTTCACCGCCACCCTGGTGCTGGAGCTGCAGACGGCGATTTATGCCGGCGTGCTGGCCTCGCTGTTCTTCTACCTCAAGCGCACCTCGCAGCCACGCGTGCGCCTGTGGCATGACGGTGATGACGAGGTGCTGCGCATCGACGGTTCGATCTTCTTCGGCGCCTGCCAGTACATCCAGCAATTGCTGCAGCGCAGCCGCGGGCAGCGCCTGGTAATCGACGCGCGGCACATCAACTTCATCGACTACGCAGGCGTGGAGATGCTGCACCAGGAGGCGCGCCGCCTGCAGGCGCTGAAGCGCAGCCTGGTGCTGCGCCAGGCACGACCGCAGGTGGTGGAAGAAATCCTCAAGCTGGAAGGCGCCGAGCGCTGCCCGGTGTTGTTCGAGGATTGAGTGACCGGTGTCTAACCAGTAGGGTGGGTTAGCGGCGCAATCCCCGAACGACCTGACAGCACGGTGATGGCGCGCCGCGTAAGCCACCGGGCGATCCTCCCGCGTGACACTAATGGTGGGTTACGGCGCGTCGGAACTTGCGGGTTGCGACATGCGCCTAACCCACCCTACGCAGCGGCGCTCTGCACGAACTTCGGGAAGTTCAGCAGGCCAGTTGGCGACGCAGCTCGGCCAGCACCGGCGCAGTGTCCGGGCGTACGCCGCGCCACAGCTCGAACGCCTCGGCGGCCTGCTCAACCAGCATGCCCAGGCCGTCCAGGCAGCGCGCCGCACCCTGCTCGGAGGCCCAGCGATTGAAGGCGGTCGGTTCCTTGGCGTACATCATGTCGTAGCAGACGGTATGACCGGGCTGGATCAGGCTCGGCGCAATCGGCGGCAACTCACCACCGAGACTGGCGGAAGTGCCGTTGACGATCAGGTCCACCGGCGCATCGATCCAGTCGAAGCCAGCGGCGACCAGCGGACCGAGATCAGCGAATTCACGCACCAGTTGCTCGGCCTTGGCCACGGTACGGTTGGCGATCACCAGCACCGCCGGCTGCTGCGCCAGGAAGGGCTCGAGCACGCCACGCGCAGCGCCACCCGCACCGAGCAGCAACACGCGCTTGCCCGCCAGGCTGAAGCTAGCGTTGTCCTGAAGGTCGCGGGTCAGGCCGGCACCATCGGTGTTGTCACCCAGCAGGCGACCGTCCTCGAGTTTCTTCAGCGTGTTCACCGCACCGGCGCGGCGCGCACGCTCGGTGAGTGCGTCGCAGAGGCGGAAGGCCTCCTCCTTGAACGGCACGGTGACGTTGCCGCCCAGGCCGTCAGTGAAGAAGGCGAGGGCATTGCCAGTGAAATCGTCCAGCGGAGCCAGGCGTGCCTGGTAGTCGAGCACCTGGCCAGTCTGCTCGGCGAACAGGCGGTGGATCAGCGGTGATTTGCTGTGGCCGATGGGGTTGCCGAAGACGCAGTAGCTGTCCATGGAAAGTCCTGTAACGGTAGAAATCTACGAAACTGACGCCACCCTGTAGGAGCCCCGCCTCGGGGCGAAGCCTTTGCTTCGCCGCGGTAGCACACGCCGCCGTCATTCGCTGCGGGGCGCAGCTCCTACAAGAGAGAATGGAAGCTAGGCCCGCGCCAGCCAATCACGATCGGTCAGGAAATACTCGGTCAGGCGAGCTTCCTCGCTGCCCGGCTCGGGCTTCCAGTCGTAACCCCAGCGCACGTGCGGTGGCAGCGACATGAGGATCGACTCGGTACGCCCGCCGGACTGCAGGCCGAACAGCGTGCCACGGTCGAACACCAGGTTAAACTCGACGTAGCGGCCGCGGCGAAAGGCCTGGAACTCGCGCTCGCGCTCACCGAACGGGGTCAGCTTGCGGCGCTGGACGATGGGCAGGTAGGCCTGGATATAGGCATCGCCAATGGCACGCATGAAGGCGAAGCTGGTGTCGAAATCCCACTCGTTGAGGTCGTCGAAGAACAACCCACCGATGCCACGCGGCTCACCGCGATGCTTGAGGTGGAAGTAGCGGTCGCACCAGGCCTTGAACTTGGGATAGACCTCGGCACCGAACGGCGCGCAGGCGTCGTGCGCGACCTGGTGCCAGTGCACGCAGTCTTCTTCATTGGCGTAGTAGGGCGTGAGGTCGAAACCACCACCGAACCACCACACCGGCTCTTCGCCTTCCTTCTCGGCGCTGAAGAAACGTACGTTGGCGTGCGAGGTCGGCACGTAGGGGTTTTCCGGGTGGATCACCAGCGACACACCGAGCGCCTGAAAGCCGCGCCCTGCGAGTTCGGGACGGTGGGCACTGGCCGAGGGAGGCAGGCTGTCGCCGAACACGTGGGAGAAATTCACCCCGCCTTTTTCGATCAGCGCGCCGTTCTCGATCACCCGCGTACGCCCGCCACCACCGGCCGGACGCTGCCAGGCGTCCTCGGCGAACACAGCCTGGCCGTCTTCGGCTTGCAGGGCAGAGCAGATGCGGTCTTGCAGGTCGAGCAGGTAGGCCTTCACGGCCTCGGTACGATCAGTCACGGCGGCACCTTGAACAGAGAGCAGGTCGAAATCGGCGGGCAGCATAGCATTCACCCAGGCACATCCGCAGTTGACGTCGGTCAAACGAGACGATTGGATAGACCCTTTCGCCGTTAGCAGCGGCTCGAGCAGACAAGGAATCCGAGATGTCCAAGCGTATTCAGTTCAGCCAGCACGGCGGCAGCGACGTGCTGCAATACCGTGACTATCAGCCGGCAGCGCCAGGCCCGCGCGAAGTACGGGTCGCCAACCAGGCCATCGGTCTGAACTTCATCGACACCTATTTCCGCAGCGGCCTGTATCAACCACCGGCGCTGCCGTCGAGCCTGGGTACCGAAGGCGCCGGCGTGGTCGAAGCCGTCGGCAGCGAAGTCGAAGGCTTCAAAGTCGGCGATCGCGTCGCCTATGCCACCGGCCCGCTGGGTGCCTACAGCGAGCTACACGTACTGCCCGCCGACAAACTGGTGAAACTGCCGGACAGCATCAGCTTCGAGCAGGCCGCGGCGGTAATGCTCAAGGGCCTGACCGTGCAGTACCTGTTGCGCCAGACCTATGAGCTCAAGGGCGGCGAGACCATCCTGTTCCATGCCGCCGCTGGTGGCGTCGGCTCCTTCGCCTGCCAATGGGCCAAGGCGCTGGGGGTGAAGCTGATCGGCACCGTCAGCTCGGCGGAAAAGGCGGCGCGCGCCAAGGAGCAGGGTGCCTGGGCGACCATCGATTACAGCCATGAGAACGTCGTGCAGCGGGTGCTGGAGCTGACCGACGGCGCCAAGTGCCCGGTGGTCTACGACGGCGTCGGCAAGGACACCTGGGAAACTTCGCTGGACTGCGTGGCGCCACGCGGCCTGCTGGTCAGCTTCGGCAATGCATCCGGCGCGGTAACCGGGGTGAACCTGGGAATTCTGGCGCAGAAGGGCTCGCTCTACGTCACGCGTCCGACCCTGGCCGGCTACGCCACCAACGCACAGCGTCTGCAGGCCATGGCCGATGATCTGTTCGGCATGATCGCCAGCGGCAAGCTGCAGGTGGAAATCAGCAACCGCTACGCACTGAAGGACGCCGCCGCCGCGCAGGATGCACTGAGTTCACGGCAGACCACTGGCTCGACCATCTTGCTGCCGTAAGCGTAGGAGCGAGCTCTGCTCGCGAACCCGGCCCCTGCAAACGCTTCGCGAGCAGAGCCGCTCCTACACGATTTCATGTTTCAGGACGGGCGAATCACATCGCCCGTGCGCAGGTCACGAATCAGGCTAGGGTTCTTGCGCCCGCCCAGTGCGCCGCCGAGCACCTTGTCCAGTTCACCGGGGAAGTACTGTTCGACGCGCAGGCGCGAACGCGCCGAAGGACGCCCAGCCGGGTTGGCCGAGGTAGAAATCAGCGGCCCGGTGTAGCGGCACAGCGCACGTACCAACGGATGATCACTGACGCGCAGGGCAACGCTGTCGTGCTCGCCCGTGACCCACTCGGGCAGACGATTCTGATGCGGCACTAGCCAGGTATTCGGGCCTGGCCAGCTACCAGCCAGGCGCTCCTGCCAGACCTCTGGCAGATCATCGAGAAGAAAATCGAACTGTTCGATGTCATCGGCAACCAGAATCAGCCCCTTGCGCATCGGCCGCTCCTTGAGCGCCAAAAGACGATACACCGCCTCTTCGTTCCAGGGATCGCAGCCCAGGCCCCAGACTGCCTCGGTCGGATAGGCGATCACGCCGCCCTCGCGCACCACTCGCGCCGTTTGCTGTATCTGCCAGTTGCTGGCCATCGCCTGTCTCCCGCGGAATCAATGGGCGGCAGTCTATCCAAGCCAATCGCGACCTGCCACGGGCCTTAACAGACTGTTAACGACTGCGCGCCATCCAACGCCCAGACTCGTTGCACACCAGGCCATCGAGCTCCAGTTCGGTCAAAGCTCCCAGCACCTCAGCCAGTGGCCAACCGCTGGCCTGCATCAGCGCCTCTGTGCTATGCGGCGCGGCATGCAGCAAGGCCAGCAATGGATGCTCGACGCCAGCGAGCGGCGCCGATGTGGGCTGAACGGCTGGCGCCTGCCAGCCACGCAGGGCTTCGAGGATATGCTCGATGCTTTCCACCAGGGTGGCGCCATCACGAATCAGCTGATGGCAGCCACGCGCGCCAGGGTGATGGATCGATCCGGGGATGGCATAGACCTCACGCCCCTGTTCGGCAGCCAGGCGTGCGGTGATCAGCGAACCACTGGACGGGCTGGCCTCGACCACCAGCACACCCAATGAAAGACCGCTGATGATCCTGTTGCGCCGCGGGAAGTTACTCGCCTGCGGCGGACAGTCCAGCGGCAGCTCGGAGACCAGCGCACCGCCTTGCTCGCTGATCTGCGCCGCCAGCCTCACATGCCGCCGCGGATACAGACACTGCAAACCGGTGCCCAGCACGGCCACCGTTTTGCCGCCGCTTTCCAGCGCCCCCTGATGTGCAGCACCATCGATCCCCAAGGCCAGACCACTGGTGATGACGAAACCGCCGCCCGCCAGGCTACGGGCGAAGGCACGCGCGTTATCCAGGCCTGGCTGCGAGGCCCGCCGACTGCCGACCATGGCCAGTTGCGGCGCCTCCAGCACGCTCGGCTCGCCCGCTACGAACAACAGCGGCGGCGCATCCGCCAACTCGCCGAGCAGAGCCGGGTAGCCTGGATCGTCCCACATCAGCACATGCTGACCAGGCTCGTCCAGCCATTGCAGGGCGGTAGCCGCTCGCTCGCGGATTTCCGCATTGCGCCGGGGCTCGGCGCAGGCTGCCGGCAACCCCAACGCACGCCAGGCGCTGGCCGGCGCACTGAGCGCAGCTGAAGCACTGTCGAACGCACTCAGGAGTTTGCGAAAACGCCGCGGCCCCAGCTCCGGCAACAGATGCAGACGCAGACGAGCTTCGAGTTCGGCAGGAGAGATGGCGGGGGAAAGCGAGGAGGATGCAGGCATGGCGATTCGTCCCTGAGCAGTTGCACCGCCATCCTGGCGGCCTGAAAGCACGAGCCCCGCTAGTGCGGGGCTCGTTGGGTATTACGGGTTGCGGACCTTGTCCATCACCGCCAGCTGGCGGCTGGCCTGCAGTACCAGGCCATAGCTGAGCTTGTCATAGGTGCGGAACACCATCAGCAGGCCGGAACGCTCGTCCGGGATTTTCACGTTTTCGCCAGTAACGCGGTCACGTACGGTCTCGCCGGTCTTGAACACCGCCAGCACGTTGCCGATCTCCAGGCCATCGCGTATCCCCTTGTTCAGGGTGACAACATCGAACTGACCAATCTGGCTGACGCCACGCGGTACATCGAGAATCAAACCATCGATGTCGGTGATCGGCTCGCTAGGCATGAAGGTGGAGTTGATCGCACGCTCCTCGGTGGGGAACAGGCGATCTCCCAGGCGTACTTCCTGAGTCGAGCGCTTGAGCAGCAGCGTACCCACATCCCCTTCTTCGGCCACGATCTCGCCAGAGCCGACGTCATCGGCGTTGATGCCGAGGAATTCCTGAGTTTCAGGGTCCACGTAGGTTTTGCCCTGACGGAAGATACCGTAGACAGGGTTCTGTTCGTCGAACTCGCCGCGGGCGTAAACGCGATCACCAGCGCCGCTGACCACGCGCTCAGCGTTGCCGGCGACAACATAAGGCTTGCCGTTGAATTCTTCCGGAGTGTCGACGATACGGTTGCTCAGCAGGAAGCTGTTGATCGCCTCCAGCGGGATGGTCGGGATCGCTTCGGCCATCGGCGTGCTTCGTACCTGCGGCGACAGCTTGATGGTGCCGCGGGACTCGCCGCGGTTGAGCATCAGGCGCGGCTGACCGTCCACGTAGACCAGATTGAGGGTATCGCCGGGATAGATCAGGTGCGGGTTCGCCACCTGCGGGTTGGCGTGCCAGATCTCCGGCCATTTCCACGGCTGGCGCAGGAACTTGCCGGAAATGTCCCAGAGGGTATCGCCCTTGACCACTGTGTAGCGGTCCGGGTGACCGTCCTTGAGTTGCACTTCGGCCTGAGCCAAGCTGGTCAGGGCCAGTCCGCCCGCTGCAAAGAGCAGGGCGAGTAGTGATTTCCTCATACGGTGAATCCCTTTATTATGTGCCTTCACGTGAAGCGCCCTAGCGCCGCGTGCCAAACCCGCTGAATACGCGGCGTGAAGCCGTTTTTCAATGCTGTTCATCATCTTAGCAGCGGATTTTGACTTTATTCCACAAGTGCATCACAAACGCATATGGCGATCCTGAATATCCTCGAATTTCCTGATCCACGCCTGCGTACCATCGCCAAACCGGTGGACGTCGTGGATGACTCCATCCGTCAACTGGTCGACGACATGTTCGAGACCATGTATGACGCACCCGGTATCGGCCTGGCGGCGACGCAGGTCAACGTGCACAAGCGCGTGGTGGTCATGGACCTGTCCGAGGACAAGTCCGTACCGCGGGTGTTCATCAACCCCGAGTTCGAGTCGCTGACCGACGAGATGGACCAGTACCAGGAAGGCTGCCTGTCGGTGCCCGGCTTCTACGAGAACGTCGATCGCCCACAGAAGGTCAAGATCAAGGCGCTGGATCGCGATGGCCAGCCCTACGAGCTGATCGCCGAAGGCTTGCTTGCCGTGTGCATCCAGCATGAGTGCGATCACCTCAACGGCAAGCTGTTCGTCGATTACCTGTCCAACCTCAAGCGCGACCGCATCAAGAAGAAGCTGGAAAAGCAGCATCGCCAGCGCGCCTGACCTCCGATTACCCGAAAGGCTTGCCACGGCAAGCCTTTTTCTTTGGTGACTGCCCTATGCGTATCGTCTTTGCCGGCACCCCGGAATTCGCCGCCGAACACCTCAAGGCCCTGCTGACCAGCCCGCACCAGATCATTGCCGTCTACACCCAGCCGGATCGCCCGGCAGGTCGCGGCCAGAAGCTGATGCCGAGCCCGGTCAAGCAACTCGCCGTCGAGCACGGCATCCCGGTCTACCAACCGGCCAGCTTGCGTAATGAAGAGGCGCAGGCCGAGCTGGCGGCATTGCAGCCGGATCTGATGGTGGTGGTCGCCTATGGCCTGATCCTGCCGCAGGTGGTGCTCGACACCCCGCGCCTGGGATGCATCAACAGTCACGCCTCCTTGCTGCCACGCTGGCGTGGCGCAGCGCCGATCCAGCGCGCGGTGCAGGCCGGCGATGCCGAGAGTGGCGTCACCGTGATGCAAATGGAAGCGGGCCTGGACACCGGACCGATGCTGCTCAAGGTGAGCACGCCGATCAGTGCTGACGATACCGGCGGCAGCCTGCATGACCGCCTCGCCCAGCTTGGTCCGCAGGCGGTGCTGCAAGCCATCGACGGCCTGGCTGCCGGTACGCTGAAGGGCGAAGTGCAGGACGATGCCCTGGCCAACTACGCACACAAACTGAACAAGGATGAGGCGCGCCTCGACTTCAGCCGCCCGGCCGTGGAACTGGAGCGCCTGGTGCGCGCCTTCCATCCCTGGCCGATTTGCCACACCACGCTGAACGGCGATGCGCTGAAAGTGCATGCGGCCGAGATCGGCGAAGGCAAGGGCGAGCCGGGCAGCATTCTCGCCGCCGACAAGCAGGGCCTGACCGTGGCCTGCGGCGAAGGCGCGCTGCGCCTGACTCGCCTGCAGCTGCCCGGCGGCAAGCCGCTGGCCTTCACCGACCTGTATAACAGCCGCCGTGAGCAGTTCGCCCCCGGTCTGGTACTCGGTCAATGAACCCGCGCCTGGCCGCCGCACGCGCCCTGACCGCCGTGCTCTCCGGCAAGGCTTCTCTGGGAAGCAGCCTGCCGCCGCAACTGGACAAGGTCGAGCACCACGACCGCGCCCTGGCACAGGATCTGGCCTTCGGCGCCGCACGCTGGCAGCCGCGCCTGCAACTGTTGGCCGAGAAACTGCTGGAAAAACCCTTCAAGGCCGCCGACAAAGATGTGGAAGCGCTGCTGCTGATCGGCCTCTATCAGTTGCTGCACAGCCGCATCCCCGAACATGCCGCCATCGGCGAGACAGTCGGCTGCGCCGGCGCGCTGAAGAAGCCCTGGGCCAAGGGACTGCTCAACGCCGTACTGCGCCGTGCCCAGCGCGAGCATGAGGTGTTGTACGCCGAGCTCGATCGCGATCCGGTGCTGCACACCGCGCACCCGCGCTGGCTGCAAAAACAGCTCAAGGCCTTCTGGCCCGAGCACTGGCAAGCTATCTGCGCCGCCAACAACGCGCATCCGCCGCTGATCCTGCGGGTCAATCGCCGTCACAGCAGCCGTGACGCGTACCTCACCGAACTGCGCGACGCCGGCATCGATGCCGAGCCCTGCGCTTTCAGCCGTGACGGCGTGCGCTTGCTGCAACCCTGCGACGTGACCACCCTGCCCGGCTTCAAGGACGGCCGCGTCAGCGTCCAGGACGAAGCTGCGCAACTGGCCGCCGACCTGCTCGAGCTGGCGCCTGGCCAACGTGTGCTGGACGCCTGCGCCGCGCCGGGCGGCAAGACCTGTCACCTGCTGGAAGTCGAGCCGGGACTCAGCGAAGTGGTCGCCGTGGATCTGGAAGCCAAGCGCCTGGCGCGCGTACGCGAGAATCTCGACCGCCTGCATCTGGAAGCCACGCTGATCGCCGCCGACGGCCGCGATACCGGCGCCTGGTGGGACGGCCGGCCATTCCAGCGCATCCTGCTCGATGCGCCCTGCTCGGCCACCGGCGTGATTCGCCGCCACCCGGATATCAAGCTGACCCGCAAGCCCGAGGACATTCCCGCCCTGGCGCAGTTGCAGGGCGAACTGCTCGATGCGCTGTGGCCGACCCTCGCGCCCGGCGGAATCCTGCTTTACGCCACTTGCTCGGTGCTGCCGACGGAAAACAGCGAGACCATCGCCGCGTTTCTGGCCCGCACCGCGGATGCGCAGGAAGTCACCATCGACGGCGATTTCGGCCTGCAGCCGGCGCACGGCCGCCAACTGCTGCCACAGCTGGACGGCCACGACGGCTTCTACTATGCCAAGCTGTTCAAAAGGCCACAGGTACTCTGAAATAGTCGTCATTACTCGCTGCGCTCGCCCTATTCGGGCCACACTAAAGTGCGTTCAGCGCAAGCGCTGTCCCGCGAAGGCGGGAACCCAGAAAACCGAAGCACCTGGGCTCCCGCCTTCGCGGGAGTGACGGTTGCCAATATTTCCAACGGAGCGTATCGGTGAAAATCATCATTCTCGGCGCCGGCCAAGTGGGCGGCACCCTGGCGGAACACCTCGCCAGCGAGGCCAACGACATCACCGTGGTCGACACCGATGGTGATCGCCTGCGCGACCTCGGCGACCGCCTGGATATCCGTACTGTACAGGGCAAGGGCTCCTTCCCCACCGTGCTACGCCAGGCCGGCGCTGACGATGCCGACATGTTGGTGGCGGTGACCAACAGCGACGAAGTCAACATGATGGCCTGCCAGGTGGCCTATACCCTGTTCCACACACCGACCAAGATCGCCCGGGTGCGTGAGGCCGCCTACCTGACCCGCGAGGCGCTGTTCGACAACGAAGCGATTCCGGTCGACGTGCTGATCAGCCCCGAGCAGGTGGTGACCAACTACATCAAGCGCCTGATCGAATACCCCGGCGCCCTGCAGGTGATCGACTTCGCCGAAGGCAAGGCGCAGCTGGTGGCGGTCAAGGCCTACTACGGTGGCCCGCTGGTGGGTCAGCAGCTGCGCCAGTTGCGCCAGCACATGCCTAACGTCGACACCCGCGTCGCGGCGATCTTCCGCCGCAATCGACCGATCATGCCCAAGGGCGACACCGTGATCGAGGCCGATGACGAAGTGTTCTTCATCGCCGCCAAGGCGCACATCCGCGCGGTGATGAGCGAGATGCGTCGTCTCGAGGACAGCTACAAGCGCGTGGTGATCGCCGGTGGCGGCAACATCGGCGAACGCCTGGCCGAAGCCATCGAAAGCCGCTACCAGGTGAAGATCATCGAGATGAACCCGGCGCGCTGCCGCTACCTGTCGGAGAACCTCGACAGCACCATCGTGCTGCAGGGCAGCGCCTCGGATCGCGACCTGCTGGTGGAAGAGAACATCAACGATGCCGACATCTTCCTCGCCCTGACCAACGACGACGAGGCCAACATCATGTCGTCGCTGTTGGCCAAGCGCCTGGGCGCGCGCAAGGTGATGACCATCATCAATAACCCGGCCTATGTAGACCTGGTCCAGGGTGGCGAGATCGACATCGCCATCAGCCCGCAGTTGGCCACCATCGGTACCCTGCTGACCCACGTGCGCCGTGGCGATATCGAAAGCGTGCACAGCCTGCGCCGTGGCGCCGCCGAGGCGCTGGAAGTGATCGCCCATGGCGATGCCAAATCGAGCAAGGTGATCGGCCGCGCCATCGAAGACATCGCCCTGCCACCGAGCACCACCATCGGCGCCATCATCCGCGACGAACAGGTGCTGATCGCCCACGACGACACGGTGATCGAGTCCGGCGACCACGTGATCCTGTTCCTGGTCGACAAGAAGTACATCCGCGACGTCGAGCGCCTGTTCCAGGCCGGTCTGACGTTCTTCTGAAGCTATAAAAGACAAATTTCGTAGGAGCGAGCTCTGCTCGCGAAGCGTTTCGAGCGCCTGAGATTCGCGAGCAGAGCTCGCTCCTACAATCGACACCAGCGAGGCCGACGAAGGAGACTCCCTGTGAGCACTGAGGCACTGGAAAAGATGTTGGCCAAAGGCATGGACAATGCCCTGCTGCGCTTCGGCCTGGGCAAAGCCCACCTGGATGGCGGCAATGCGGTGCAGGCGGCCGAGCACCTGCAACGCTGCGTGGAATTCGACCCGGCCTATTCAGCGGCGTGGAAACTGCTGGGCAAGGCGCTACAGGTCGACGGCGACCACGACGGCGCACGCCAGGCCTGGCAGCAGGGCATCGCTGCCGCCCAGGCCAAGGGCGACAAGCAGGCCGAGAAGGAAATGAGCGTGTTTCTGCGCAAGCTGGACAAGCAACGCTGATCGACTCGGTGCGCACGGCGCACCCTACGGTTCACAGCGGTGTTGTAGGGTGCGCCGTGCGCACCAAGCTAGCAGGCTGTTGAAAAACTATCTGCGTTGCCTGGCCGTCGTTAAAAACAGCCTCAAAATGCTCATTTACAGCTCGTAAACTCCGCTTTTTCGGCTGTTTTTGCCTAGGCCAGTCTGCCTCGCCTACGTTTTTCAATGGCCTGCTGGAGAAGGACTTCAGCCTTCATGGCTGAAGTCCTTCCAGCGGTAGATCTCAGAGCACCTCGCTGGCCACCGCATCCACCGCCGCCTTGGCGATCCCCACTACCTCGTCCGCCTCAGCCTTGGTAAGTACCAGCGGCGGGGCGAAGCCGAGGATGTCGCCGTGCGGCATGGCGCGGGCGATCATGCCGCGCTCCAGGCAGGCAGCAGAGACGCGCGGGCCGACCTTGAGCGCGGCATCGAATGGCGTGCGCGCCTCCTTGTCAGCCATGAACTCCAGCGCCGCGAGCATGCCGACACCGCGCACTTCGCCCACCAAGGGATGACCTTCGAAGGTCTGGCGCAGTTGCTGGTTGAGGTAGGCGCCGACATCGGCGGCGTTGGCGGAGATATTTTCCTTTTCGAGAATATCTAGGTTGGCCAGCGCAGCCGCGGCGCAGATCGGATGACCGGAGTAGGTCCAGCCATGGCCCATTGCGCCATCGCGACTGGAAGCCTCGTCGATCACGTTCCACACCTTCTCGCCGACGATCACTGCCGACAGCGGCGCGTAGGCACTGGTCAGGCCCTTGGCGGTGGTGATCAGGTCCGGCTGCATGCCGAACATCTGGCTGCCCATCGGCGTGCCCAGACGGCCGAAGGCGCAGACCACCTCGTCGGCGATCAGCAGAATGTCGTACTTGGCCAGCACGGCCTGGATGGCCTGCCAGTAACCAGTGGGTGGGACGATGATGCCGCCGGTGCCCATCACCGGCTCACCGATGAAGGCGGCCACGGTGTCCGGGCCTTCAGCCAGGATCAGACGCTCCAGATCCTCGGCGCAATGGCGCACGAAAGCCGCTTCATCCATGCCGGCCGGAGCCTTGTAAAAGTGCGGGCAGGCGGCGTGTTTGATATCCGCGTGAGGCAGGTCGAAGTGCTGATGAAAGCTGGCCAGGCCGGTGAGGCTGCCAGTCATGATGCCCGAGCCGTGGTAGCCGCGCTGGCGGGAGATGATCTTCTTCTTCGCCGGGCGGCCGAGCACGTTGTTGTAGTAGCGCACCAGCTTGATCTGGGTCTCGTTGGCGTCCGAGCCGGACAGGCCGTAGTAGACCTTCTTCATCCCCTTGGGCGCCCAATCGATGATGCGCGCCGACAGCTCGATGATGGCCTCTGTCGAGTGGCCGACGTAGGTGTGGTAGTAAGCCAGCTCCTTGGCCTGCTTGTAGATGGCCTCGGCCACTTCGGTACGCCCGTAGCCGATGTTCACGCAGTACAGGCCAGCGAATGCATCGAGCAGCTCGCGGCCTTCGTGGTCGCGAATACGGATGCCGGAAGCGCCGGTGATGATACGCCCCTTGAGTGCGCCGCTGGCGTGGTCGTGAGCGTGGGTGGACGGGTGCATGAAGTGGGCACGGTCCTGGGCGAACAACTCGTCGTAATGGCTCATGGAAAATCCTCCGGTTTGGCTCAGTAGCGCTGGCCCTGATGATGAATGCAGAAGTATTTGGTTTCGACGAAGGGCTCGAAGCCTTCCGTACCGCCCTCGCGGCCGAGGCCGGAGGCTTTCATGCCACCGAAGGGGATCGGGTGGCCGGTGAATTTGGTGCCGTTGACCGCGACCATGGCGTGGTCGAGGCGACGGATCAGCGGGTGGACGACATCCACGCGGTTGGAACAAATGTAGGCAGCCAGGCCGTATTCGGTGTCGTTGGCCATGGCCACGGCTTCGTCCAGGGTGTCGAAGGCGCGCACGCCGGCGATGGGGGCGAAGTTCTCCTCGCGGTAGATGCGCATGCTGTCAGTGACGTCGGCCAGCAGCGTCGGCTGCCAGAACCAACCGCCCAGCGCATGCGGTTCGCCACCGGCCAGCAGGCGCGCGCCCTGTTCGATGGCATCGGCAACCCGTGCGGCCGTCACGTCCAGCGCAGCCTGGTGCATCAGCGGACCGATCTGGTTGCGCGCGTCATGCCCAGGGCCGACGCGCAGGCCGCGCACGGCCTTGGCGAAGCGCTGTAGAAATTCTTCATAAATGGGGCGCTCGACCAGAATACGGTTGGCGGCGCAGCAGTCCTGGCCGGAGGTCTGGAACTTGGCATCCAGCGCCACCTGCACGGCGTGATCGAGATCGGCATCGGCGCAAACGATCAGCGGCGCATTGCCGCCCAGTTCCAGCGCCACCTTCTTCACATCCTCAGCAGCCGCCTGTAGCACCAGCTTGCCGACGCGAGTCGAGCCGGTGAAGCTCACCGAGCGCACACGGGTATCTTTGACCAGGGTTTCCATGGCCATCTGCGGTTCACCCAATACCACGTTGAACACACCGGCTGGCAAGCCGGCCTCCTCGGCCAATTGCGCCAGGGCAAAGGCGGAATAGGGCGTCTCGTGCGCCGGTTTGACCACCACGGTACAGCCGGCGGCCAGCGCCGCGGCGGCCTTGCGGGTGATCATCGCGCTGGGGAAATTCCACGGCGTGAGCAGGGCACAGACGCCCACCGGCTCCTTCACCGTACCGAGCTGAGCACCTGGGATATGGCTGGGGATTGTCTGGCCGTAGAGCCGGCGCGCCTCCTCGGCGAACCAGGGGATAAAGCTGGCGGCGTAACGGATCTCGCCACGGGCTTCGGCCAGCGGCTTGCCCTGTTCAAGGCTGAGAATGCGCGCCAGGTCTTCCTGATGCTGCAGGATCAGTTCGGCCCAGCGCCGCAGCAACGCCGCTCGGGTTTCCAGGCTCTGCTCGCGCCAGTCGGCGAAGGCACGCTGGGCGGCGTCCACTGCGGCAACGATCTGCGGCTCACCGAGCATCGGCACATGGCCGATCACGCTCTGGTCGGCAGGGTTGTGCACGGCGATGCTGGCGCCGTCGTCACTGTGCAGCCAGTGACCGTCGACATAGCACAGCGATTTGAACAGCAGGGGATGGTCGAGGGGCATGGCGGTGTCTCCGGGCCGATGGGCATGGGAGACATGCTAGGGAAGGGCGGCTTGGCATTTTTTCCAAGCCGGGCAGGCGTTACCGCAGTTTTTTCTGAAGGATCAGCCGGAACAGAAGATTTCTGGGGCGCCCGTCATGCCTTGACGGCGGCACTCGGGTAAAGCCCCTCCCACATACTTGGCCACCGTGGGAGGCGCTTCAGCGGCGAGTGAGCATCACGCCGTGGCAGTGCGCTGCGGCAAGGCCCGCACGATGGCACTGAGCAGCATGCCGTACAACGGCACGAAGAGGATCAGGCTGATGGCCAGCTTGATCACGTAGTCCACGGTGGCGATCTCCACCCAGTTGGCGGCCATGAACGGATCGTCGCTGCGCCAGAACGCCACCGAGAAGAACAGGAAGGTATCGAGCAGATTGCCGAAGATGGTCGAGGCCGTCGGCGCGACCCACCACTGACGCATCTTGCGCAGGCGGTCGAACACCTGGATATCGAGCAACTGGCCGAAGGCGTAGGCCAGGAAACTGGCCACGGCGATGCGAAAGACGAACAGGTTGAATTCGCCCAGCGTCGCCAGACCGCCGAATACCCCTTCATGGAACATCACCGACACCACGTAGGAGGCCACCAGCGCCGGCAGCATCACGCGGGCAATCACCACCCGCGCGGAATGCTTGCCGATCAGGCGCACGGTGAGATCGGTGGCCAGGAAGATGAACGGAAAGCTGAACGCACCCCAGGTGGTATGCCAGCCGAACAGGGTGATCGGCAGCTGCACCAGGTAGTTGCTGGCGATGATGATGACGATATGGAAGGCGATCAGGCCGGCCAGCACGGGCCGACTGACCGACGCAGGAATCAGGGTCATGTCGATGTCCTTTTTCATGGAGTGGGGTTAGGGAACCCACTGCCGCAGCCGACATGGCCGCGAGCGGCGCGCATTCTAGCGCGTTGTTGACCCGCGGGATAGGTTTTCCCGCAGATGACCAAACCGCTCGGATGGAAGGTCGCGCCGCCGCTGACTCAGGCTTCCGGCACCACCCGCTTGGCCAGCTGGAAATGCCGCTGCCAATACGAGTTGTTGAGGAAGTCGATACGCACGTTGGTGCCACGGCGCGGCGCGTGGACGAAGCGGCCCTCACCGATGTAGATGGCCACGTGATCCACCGAGCGGCTGCGAATGCGGAAGAACAGCAAATCGCCCGGCTGCAGGTCGCTGCGTTTCACCGAGGGCGCGTCCAGGCGCGACAGCGCGCGGGAGGTGCGCGGCAGGTCGAGGTCGTCCTGAGTCTTGAAGGCGTATTGCACCAGGCCGCTGCAATCGAAACCGTGGCGCAGGCTGGTACCACCCCAGCGGTAAGGCGTGCCCAACGCGCCCAGGGCGCGGTCGATCACTTCGCTGGACGGTTTTGGCGCAACCGCTGGCGCGGTGGCAGGAAGGGTATGGATACGAAAGGTGGCGGAGGCTTGGGTACAAATTCCCAGTAAAAGAGCGCCTCCCAGGCAAAATGACATGAAGAACTTATTCAAACCCAGTGATCCTGGTGATTGGCCTTTACGCGGAAGCCCTTCCGAATCAAGGCATTGCATCGGAAACGAGCCTCCTGCCCATCCCGGAGACGGACTGTCAGGAAAAGTCTTTGGTTCATTTCCAAGGCGACGAGCCGACGAACGGTTTACCGCTGATGCCTTCGTATTCCCGACCAATCGCGTCCAATCACGACTCGGAGGTTGAGCCTCCGGCCCTCGGCCGTTAAGGTCGCGGAGCGACTCATCTTCGGAAAGGATTCACTCATGACGCTCAAAGCCTTCCTGCTCGGCGCCTCGCTCCTGGCACTCGCCCACGGCGCCCAGGCGCAGACCGAAAACTCCAGCTGCTCCACGGTGACCCTGGCCGATCCCGGTTGGAGCGACATCGCCGTGACAAATGGCATCGCCAGCCTGCTGCTCGATGGCTTGGGCTACAAAGCGCAGACGCGCACCCTGGCCGTGCCAATCATCTTCGCCGGGCTGCAGAAAGGGCAGGTCGATGTGTTCCTCGGCAACTGGATGCCGGCCGGCCAGCACGACTACGACCGCTACGTGGCCAGCGGGCAGATCGACAAGGTGGTGGAAAACCTGGGCGGCACCGAATACACCCTGGCCGTGCCGACCTACGCCCATGAAGCCGGCGTGAAGGACTTCAACGACCTCGCCAAATTCGCCGACAAGTTCGGCAAGAAGATCTACGGCATCGGCTCCGGCTCGCCGGCCAACGACTACATCCGCCAGATGATCACCGGCAACGAGTTCGGCCTCGGCGACTGGCAGCTGGTGGAATCCAGCGAGCAGGCGATGCTGGTACAGGTCGGCCGCGCGGTGAAGCGCGACGAGTTCGTGGTGTTCCTCGGCTGGACACCGCACCCGATGAACGTGCAGTTCGACATGCAGTACCTCAAGGGCGGCGAGAAATTCTTCGGCAGTACCGGCTCGGTCAACACCCTGGCGCGCAAGGGCTATGTGGCCGAATGCCCGAACGTGGGCAAGTTGCTGACCAACCTGAAGTTCACCCAGGAGATGGAGAACACCATCATGGACGACGTGCTCAACCGCAAGGTGGCCAATGCCACGGCGATCAGGAACTGGATCAAGGTCAACCCGCAGGTACTCGATGGCTGGCTGGAGGGTGTGAAAACCCGTGATGGCGGCGATGGGCTGGCGGCGGTGAAAGGCAAGCTCTAATACCGCATTCCCGTGTCGGTCGAACCAGTTCCCGTAGGGTGGGTTACGCCGCAACCAACATGGCGAAATGTTCGAATACTCCGGCGACGGCTAGCCCACCCTACGGGCGCTCGGCATCTGGTGGTTGGCGTCCGTTACTCATCCAGTTCGGCGGGCGCACCCGCCGTGTCCGCCTTGATGGTCTTGGTGACGATGTAGGTGAAGTAGCGCTCGATGCCCAGGTCTTCGAGCAGCAGCTGGTCGATGAAGCGCTGGTAGTGGTCGATATCGCGGGCACGGATCATCGCGATGTAATCGACACCGCCGCCGGTGGCGTAGCAGAAGCCCACCTCCGGCGCCTCGCTCAGGCGCTGCTCGAAGCGGCGCATATCCTGCGCGGTGTGGCGGGCGAGGGTGATTTCCACCAGCACCTGCTGGCTGCGAAACAGCGCCGCCCAGTCGATCTGCGCGCGGTAGCCCTTGATCAACCCGGCACTTTCCAGCTTGCGCACCCGCTCCCAGGCCGGCGTCACCGAGAGGTTGATCGCCTCGGCCAGAGCCGACTTGGTGATCCGCCCATCCTCGGCGAGGATGCGCAGGATCTTCAGGTCATAGCGGTCGAGCTTGTGCATCGGTTTCTCGGTTGGCTAGGGGT
Organism: Pseudomonas sp. YY-1; assembly: GCF_002843095.1. NCBI lineage: Bacteria > Pseudomonadati > Pseudomonadota > Gammaproteobacteria > Pseudomonadales > Pseudomonadaceae > Pseudomonas > Pseudomonas sp. YY-1. The sequence continues at coordinate 151,888 of NZ_PJLX01000012.1, forward strand.
TTAAAGATGTAAAGGCCAGATCGCGGCTAAAGGGCACCTCTAAAAACTACCTGCGTTGCCATCGCTGCGTTAAAAACAGGCTCAAAATGCTCATTTACAGCGCGTAAACTGCGCTTTTTCGCCTGTTTTTGCCTTGCGCTGGCTGCCTCGCCTACGTTTTTTGAGATGCCCTAAAGCCCCTCCCACGGGACACTCAGACTATGGGAGGGGCTTTAGCCGCGACCGTTTCTAGTCCACCACCTCGGCGATGACCGCGAGGGTATCACCACTTTTCACCAACCCCGGGAAATGCCGGGCAGCGAGCAGGCCGCTACGTTTTGCTCGGTATTCGGTGGCCGGCGCGCCAGTACGACGCGCGCTGTGCACCCGCGCGATCACCTCGCCCTTCTCCACGGTATCACCGAGGTCGCGGCACATTTCCAGCAGGCCATCGTCTTCGCTGGCGACGAAGCAGTCGCCGTCGGGCATATCCAGCATCACCGACTCGCCGGCCTCGATCTCACCCTGTAGCAGGCCGAAGTGGATCAGCAGGTTGCGCACGCCACGCTCGGCGATGGCCAGGCTTTTCGCCGTGCTGCTGCCACCGCCACCCAGTTCGGTGGTGACGAATACCTTGCCCTGTTCCTCGGCCGCGGTGTCGTACATGCCCACTGCGTCCAGTTCCAGCATGCGCATGCAGTAGGGCGCGGCGAAGGCACGCATGCCGGCCGCGCAGGCGGCGTCCTGCGCCTTGTCGGGCAAAACGTGGCAGGCGGCGAAGGGCAGGAAATCCAGGGTCTTGCCCCCGGAGTGAATGTCCAGCACAACGTCGGCCAGCGGCAGCAGCGTGCGCTGGAAGTAGTCGGCGATCTTCTGCGTCACCGTGCCGTCCGGCTTACCAGGAAAGCTGCGGTTGAGGTTGCCCTTGTCGATGGGCGAGGTACGGGTGCCCGCCTGCACCGCCGGGGTGTTCATGAACGGCACGATGATCACCCGACCACTGACGTCCTCGGCGCGCAGGCGCTGGGCCAGCTTGCTCAACGCCAGCGGGCCTTCGTATTCGTCGCCATGGTTGCCACCGGTAAGCAGCGCGGTGGGGCCGCTGCCATTCTTCACCACGGTCACCGGGATCATCACCGCGCCCCAGGCCGAATCGTCACGGGAATAGGGCAGCTTGAGAAAGCCGTGTTGCACGCCATCACGGTCGAAATCGACCGTGGGGCTGATGGGGTTGTCGCGCAGAACGTCGGTCATGGCATCAATCCTTCACGAACAGCTTGCGCGGTACGTCGCAGAAGGTTTCCACGCCGCTGTCGGTGATCAGGATCGACTCGGTGATTTCCAGGCCCCAGTCGTCCAGCCACAGGCCGGGCATGAAGTGGAAGGTCATCCCCGGCTGCAGCACGCTCTCGTCGCTCGGGCGCAGGCTCATGGTGCGCTCGCCCCAGTCCGGTGGATAACTGATACCGATGGGGTAGCCGCAGCGGCTGTCTTTGTGGATGCCGAACTTCTCCAGCACCTTGAAGAAGGCGCGGGCGATGTCGCCGGTGGTGTTGCCCGGCTTGGCCGCATCCAGGCCGGCGGCGATGCCTTCGACCACAGCCTTCTCGCCGTCGAGGAAATGCTGCGGCGGCTTGCCCAGGTAGATGGTGCGCGACAGCGGGCAGTGATAGCGCTTGTAGCAGCCGGCGATCTCGAAGAAGGTGCCGGCGCCGCTGATCATCGGCGAGTCGTCCCAGGTCAGGTGCGGCGCGCTGGCATCGGCGCCGGTGGGCAGCAACGGGACGATGGCCGGATAGTCGCCGCCATGGCCGTCTGCACCGAGGATGCCGGTGCGGTAGATCTCGGCGACCAGCTCGTTCTTGCGCAGGCCCGGTTCGATCTTGTCGAAGATCGCCGCGTGCATCTTCTCGACGATCTTCGCCGCGATGCGCATGTAACCGATCTCGGTGGGCGACTTGATCGCCCGCTGCCAGTTGACCAGCGCAGTCGAATCGACGAAACGCGCGTTGGGCAGATTGCGCTGCAGCGAGCCATAGGCGGCGGCGCTGAAGTAGTAGTTGTCCAGCTCGACGCCGATGCTGAGTTTGTCCCAACCACGGGCAGCGATGACCTCTTTGGACAGGTAGTCCATCGGGTGGCGCTCGGTGGACTGCACGTAATGGTCGGGGTAGCCGACGATATTGCTCTGCTGCATGAACACCGTGCGCTTGGCGCCATTGGCGTCCTGGCCACGGCCGTACCAGACCGGCTCGCCATCGAGCGCCAGCAGCACGCACTGGTGCACGTAGAACGACCAGCCGTCATAGCCAGTGAGCCAGGCCATGTTGGACGGGTCGGTGACGATCAGCAGCTCGATGCCCCTGGCCTGCATGGCGCTACGCGTCTTGGCCAGGCGCTGGGCATATTCCTCCCGGCTGAAGGGGAGGTTGACGACGATTTCGGACATTGCGTTGCCCTCGTGATGGAACGGTTATTCAGGCGCGGCGTGCCGCGCCCGCAGGTTTCATGAATCGAAACTGAGGCCTTTGCCGGCCGCGACGGCGCGCTGGTAGGCGAGGCTGGCGATGGCGGTGTCTTGTGCTCCAGTGCCGGTCAGGTCGCACAGGGTGATCTGCTCGGGCGCGGTGCGACCGGGACGTTGCCCAGCGATGACCTGGCCGAGCTCGGCGAAGTCATCCTCGGCATGCACCAGACCGGCGGCGATGGCGTGGTGCAGCTCACCCAGCACACGGGTCTGGCTCAGGCGGTCGGCGACATAGGCATTGACCCGCGCCAGCACGGCTGGGGCGATCTCGTTCTTGTGCTCGGCATCCGAGCCCATGGCGGTGATATGCAGGCCGGAGCGCAGGTGCTGCGGCTGGATCAGCGGCTCGCGACTGGGCGTGGTAGTGATGGCGATATCGGCGCCATCCAGCGCCGCGTCGACGCTGTCCACTGCGCGCGCATCGTCCAGCTCGGCGGCCATGGCCTGGGCCTTGGCGGGATCGCGCGCCCAGATACGTACCTCGCGCACCTCGCGCACCAGGCGCAGGGCTTGCAACTGCAGGCGCGCCTGCTCACCGGCACCGAGGATGGCGACCACCTTGGCATCTTCGCGGGCCAGCCATTTGGCGGCAATGGCGCCGGCGGCGGCAGTGCGCACGGCAGTGAGGTAGCCGTTATCCAGCAGCAGCGCATCGGCCAGGCCGGTCTGTGCCGAGAACAGCATCATCAGGCCATTGAGGCTGGGCAGGCCAAGCTTGGGGTTGTCGAAGAAACCGGGGCTGACCTTGATCGCGAAGTGCGCCACGCCGGGCAGGTAAGCGGTCTTCACGTCTACCTCGCCGTTATGCTCGGGCACGTCCAGACGCAGGATCGGCGGCATCGCCACGGCGGCAGTGGCCAGCAGGCGGAAGGCGTTTTCCACCACTTCGAGGCTGTCGCTGTCGAGGCCGACGCAGTCGCGCAGGTCGGCCTGGTTGAGAATCAGGGTCTTGGCCATGGAAGCTCCTCAGGCGTCGGCGCCATTGAGCACGCGCAGGTGCTGGTCGATGTCGATGTTGCGGCCGCTGATCACCACCACCACCGGGCCACGCGGTTCGATCAGGCCATCGAGCAAAGCGGCGATGCCGACCGCTGCGGCGCCCTCGACCACCAGCCTTTCTTCGCGGTAGGCGTGGCGGATGCCGCGGGCGATGGAGGCCTCGTCGAGCAGGTGAACCTGATCGCACAGCTCGCGAGTGATGGAATAGGTGAAGCGGTTGTCCAGGCCGATGCCGCCGCCGAGCGAGTCGGCCAGGGTCGGCAGCTCCTCCACCTCGACTGGCTCACCAGCCTCGAGGCTGGCATGCATGGCGGCGCCCAGCTGCATGCTGATGCCGTGGGTACGAATCGCCGGGCTGGCCGCCTTGATCGCCAGCGCCACACCGGCGAACAAGCCGCCGCCGGACAGAGGCACCAGCACTTCGCAGACGTCCGGGCACTGTTCGAGAATCTCCAGGCCCAGGCTGCCCTGGCCGGCGATCACATGCGGGTGGTCGAATGGCGGGATAAATGCGGCGCCCTGCTCGCGAGCGATACGCAGGGCTTCGAGCTGGGCATCGTCCTGGCTGCGGCCTTTGATAACCACCTCAGCGCCCAACTCGCGAATGGCACGCAACTTGTTCTGCGGCACAAGCTCGGAGAGGCAGACAATGGCCTTCACGCCCTGCTGCGAGGCAGCGAAGGCAAGCGCACGGCCATGGTTGCCGGTGGAGGCCGTGACCACGCCGAGGCGCTTCTGCTCGGCATCCAGCTGCGCGACCGCGTTGCTCGCGCCGCGCAGCTTGAAACTACCGGTAGCCTGCTGCGACTCCAGCTTCAACCACACCGGCACACCGGCCAGGCGACTCAGGCTGGGCGAATGCTCCAGCGGCGTCTGGCGCACCAGGCCGGCAATGCGCTGGCGGGCCTTGAGTAGATCATCGGCGGTGATGGAAGACATGGCGCACGTTCCGAGAAGGTGTGCGGCCGAGTGTATGAGCGGGAAATTGAGCGGCTGAATGTACTAGGACGATTTTTTATCTGGGCGTTTGTACCGTGTGGAAATCGGTGCGCACGGCGCACCCTACAGACACGTCAACCGTAGGGGGCGACGCACGCATCCGCTTGTAGCCTGTATGAAATCCGGGAAGCATCGAAGCAAACCACTCCCGGATTTCATCCGGGCTACAAGAGCCCCTCTCCCCAACCCTCTCCCGCAAGCGGGAGAGGGAGCTAAATCCTTGTACCGTTGGAGGTGTTGTAGGAGCGGCTTCAGCCGCGAAACTCTTCAACAGCGCTAGAAATCATGCACCTTCGGGTACTGCTCGAAGACGTCACGCACGATCTGCACGCCCTGGCGCATCTTCGCTTCGCTGCATTCGGCGCCGACGCACAGGCGCACTGCACGCGGCCTCGGCATGCCTGGCGGGACGAAGGGGTCGGGCAAGGTCAGCGCGACGTTGCGCCGGCGCAGCTCGCGCAGCAGGCCATCGGTCTCCCAGCCTTCGGGCACACGCAGCCAGCTGTTGAGCGAATAGGGGTGGTTGCCGATCAGGTGTTCGCCCAGCTCCTGCTCCACCAGCGCCTGCCGGTTGGCCAGCAATTGTCGCTGTAACTGCACCAGATCCTCGGCCTCGCCCGAGTCGATCCAGCGCGTGGCGATTTCACCGAGCAGCGACGGCGCCATCCAGCTGTTGACCCGCAGGATGCTCTCGGTACGCAGAGCCAGACGTTTGGGCATCACCAGGTAGCCGATACGCAGACCGGTGAGCACCGACTTGGTCATGCTGGTGCAGTAGAACGACAGCTCCGGCGCGTAATGACTGAGCGGCCGCGTGGCTTGCTGGCCGGCCAGCAGCGGGCCGTAGACGTCGTCCTCGATGATGTACACGCCATAGCGGCGGGCGATCTCGGCGATCTCGCGGCGGCGCTCGTCGGGCATCAGTGCGCTGGTCGGGTTGTTGAGGTTGGGCGTGCAGACCAGCGCGGTGATCCGCTCGTTGCCACACATGTCCTCGAAGTGCTCGGGGTTCAGCCCGTAGCGATCCATCTCCAGGCCCTTGAGGGTGAAGCCGAGCACCTGCGAACTGCCGATGGCGCCGTGGTCGGTCAGCCCTTCGCAGAGCACCACGTCATCCGGGCCGGCCAAGGTAGCCAAGGCGAGGAAAATACCGTGGGCGGCGCCGCTGGTCAGCAGCACATCCTCGATGCCGACATCCATACCCAGGCGCGCCAGCCAGCGCACCGCGGCCTCGCGCTGATGCTGCATGCCAGCAATCGGGCGGAAGGCGTGAATCCACGGCTGGTCCGGCTCCTGCGCCAACTCCAGGCAGGTCTGTCGCCACAGGCGGTCGTGATCAGCCGTATGCAGGATGCGCGCGTTGGAAAAGTCCATCAGCGCCTGCTCGGTTTGATCGAGCATGCTGGTGGCCACGCGCTCGCTGGTGCGCCGTGAGACGAAGCTGCCACGGCCCACCTCGCAGCGCACGCGGCCCTGACGCTCTAACTCCTTGTAGGCGTTGGTCACGGTCTGCACGCTGATACCCAGCGCGTCTGAAACCTGACGTTGCGGCGGCAACCGTTGGCCGTCGATCAGGGTACCCTGTTCGATATCGGCGGCGACCGCCTGGACCAGCAGCTTGTATTTCGATTCGCCCGGGCGAGCGTTGGCCAGGGCCTTCTTCCAGTTGTGCATCGATGGCTCCTCCGGCGACTGCGTTCAAGCATCCCGCGTGAGGCGTTACGATTCAATTGTCCTAGTGCAATGCCGTAGCCAAAAAAGCCTTTGTATGCTCGGCCCAAGGGTGGAAAACAGTGCCTCAGGCAACTCAAAAGAACACCACCCGGCGCAGGCCTACTGCGCACCAACGCTCTTGATTTACCTGCCTCCTAACACAGCACGCCGCCGTTGGCGGATTACAAGAAACAGGAGAACACCAAGATGAGTAGCGTTATCCCCTCCCGCTTCGGCCGCCTCGCACTGGCCTGCGCCCTGCTCACCGGTCTCGCTGCCGGTGCCCAGGCCTCGACCCTGGACAAGGTCAAGGACAGCAGCAGCGTGCGTATCGGCTACGCCAATGAAACACCATTCGCCTACACCGCCCTCGACGGCAGCGTCACCGGCGAGTCGCCAGAGATCGTCAAGAAGATCTTCGAACGCATGGGCGTCGAGAAGATCAACCCGGTGCTCACCGAGTGGGGTTCGCTGATCCCCGGCCTGCGCGCCAGCCGCTTCGACCTGATCGCCGCCGGCATGTACATCACCCCCGAGCGCTGCAAGCAGGTGCTGTTCACCGACCCGCACTACCAGCTGCCCGATACCCTGCTGGTGAAAACCGGCAACCCGAAGGACCTGCACAGCTACGAGGACATCGCCAAGAGCGGCGCCAAGGTGGCGATCATGTCCGGCACGGTGAACCTCGGTTATGCCCGTAGCGCCGGCATCACCGATGACCAGATCCTCCAGGTACCGGATACCACCGCACAGCTGCAGGCCGTGCGCGCCGGTCGCGCCGACGCGGCAGTCGGCACTCAGCTGACCATGAAAGGTCTGGCCGACAAGGGCGGCGACAGCGTCGAAGCCATCGCCGAATTCAAGGACGATCCAGCCCACACCGGCTACGGCGCCCTGGCCTTCCGCCCGGAAGACAAGGACCTGCGCGATGCGGTGAATGCCGAGCTGAAGAAATGGATCGGCAGCGAAGAGCACCTGGCCACGGTCAAGCCCTTCGGTTTCGACCAGTCCAACATCACCGACAAGACCGCCGCCGAACTCTGCGGCCAGTAATGAACGGACCACGCCGCGCACTCCGGTGCGCGGCGCGCTTTCGTGCATAGAGCGGTAGACATTCATGACCGATCTTCTTCCCCTGCTGCTGCAAGGCGCCTGGGTCACCGTGCAAGTCACCTTCTGGGGCTCGCTGCTGGCCATCGTCTCGGCTGTTATCGCCGCCCTCGGCCGGCTGTCGCCCATCGCTCCGCTGCGCTGGCTGGCGATCACCTACATCGAGATCTTCCGTGGCACCTCGCTGCTGGTGCAGCTGTTCTGGCTGTACTTCGTGCTGCCGATGCCACCGTTCAACGTCGAGATGAGCGCCTTCACCGTGGCCATCGTCGGCCTCGGCCTGCATATCGGCGCCTATGGCGCGGAAGTGATGCGCGGCGCCATCCGCTCGGTAGCCAAAGGTCAGTACGAGGCCTGCACCGCGCTGAACATGCGACCGTCGAAGCGTTTCCTGCGCATCATCCTGCCGCAGGCACTGCTGGCAGCGATCCCGCCAGGCACCAACCTGCTGATCGAGTTGCTGAAGAACACCTCGCTGGTGTCGCTGATCACCCTGTCTGACCTGGCCTTCCGCGCCCGTCAGCTGGATCAGGCGACCTTCATGACCCTGGAGATCTTCGCTCTGGCCCTGATCCTGTATTTCCTCATGGCCCAGGTGATCAACCTCGGTATGCGCCTGCTGGAAAAACGCCTGAGCCGTGGCCGGATGCGCGGAGGCCTGCAATGAATTTCTTCGACTGGGATTTCGCCCTGAGCATCCTCCCGGATTTGCTCAAGGCCTCGCTCAATACCCTGCTGATCACCTTCGCCGGCTTCGCCATTGCCATCGTGCTCGGCCTGCTGCTGGCCATCGCCCGACGCAGCAAGCACCTGTGGCTGTCCTGGCCGGTGGCCGGGCTGATCGAGTTCATCCGCAGCACGCCGCTGCTGATCCAGGTGTACTTCCTGTTCTACGTGTTCCCCAACTACGGACTGAACCTCACCGCGCTGCAGGCAGGCATCCTCGGCATCGCCCTGCACTACGCCTGCTACACCGCCGAGGTGTATCGCGCCGGCCTCGACGCGGTGCCGCGCGGCCAGTGGGAGGCGGTGACGGCGCTGAACATGTCGCCGCTGTCGGCTTATAGGCAGATCATCCTGCCGCAGGCACTGCGGCCGATCCTGCCGGCGCTGGGCAACTATCTGGTGGCCATGCTCAAGGACACCCCGGTACTGTCGGCCATCACCGTGGTGGAAATCATGCAACAAGCCAAGAACATCGGCTCGGAGAGCTTCCGCTACCTCGAGCCCATCACCATGGTCGGTCTTTTCTTCCTGCTGCTGAGCCTGGCCCTGGCCTGGTGCGTGCGGCGCGTGGAAGATCGCCTGGAGGTCACTGCCCGATGACTGCTTTTCTAAACTCTACAAACGCTGCAGGGAGTTCCTCCATGCCCCAGCCCATCGTCCGCTTCACCGACGTGACCAAGCGTTACGGCAACCTCACCGTACTCAACAAGCTCAACCTGGATGTCGCCCCCGGCGAGAAGGTAGCGATCATCGGCCCCAGCGGCTCGGGCAAGTCGACCCTGCTGCGCGCGCTGATGACTCTGGAGAGCATCGACGAAGGCGTGATCGCCGTCGATGACGAGCCGCTGACCCACATGCCCGGTCGCGACGGCCGCCTGGTGCCGGCCAGCGCCAGCCACCAGCGCAAGGTGCGCGGCAAGATCGGCATGGTGTTCCAGAGCTTCAACCTGTTCCCGCACATGTGTGCGCTGCAGAACGTGATCGAGGCGCCAATGCAGGTGCTCGGCATGGGCAGGAAGGAAGCCACCGAACGCGCCGAGGACCTGCTGGCGATGGTCGGCCTGGGCGAGAAGCTGCGCCATTTCCCCTCGCAGCTCTCCGGCGGCCAGCAGCAACGCGTGGCCATCGCCCGTGCGTTGGCGATGCGACCCAAGGTGATGCTGTTCGACGAGGTGACCTCGGCGCTCGACCCGGAACTGTGCGGCGAAGTGCTCAACGTGATTCGCCGCCTCGGCAGCGAGCACAACCTGACCATGCTGATGGTCACCCACCAGATGGGCTTCGCCCGCGAGTTCGCCGACCGCGTGTGCTTCTTCCACCAGGGCTGCATCCATGAACAGGGCACGCCGGACCAGCTGTTCGGCAACCCGCAGCAGGAAAGGACGAAGGCGTTTCTCAGCGCGGTGAACGAGGCGCACTGAGGCGCACTGTGGGAGGCGGGGAGCAATCAGAGCTCTCTACCGTTTCCGTAGGAGCGGCTTTAGCCGCGATTTTTCGCGGATGAATCCGCTCCTACAGAATCAGGGCAATCCGTTCGGCATGCGTCAGCGAGACTAACGCGGCTGCCGCGCCTTGATCGCCGCCAGCATCTTCTGCGCCAACGCCGCGTAATCACCATCGAAGTGGTGCCCGCCCTTGATCATCAGCTGCTCCCCCGGCGCTCCGGCTTCGGTGCAGCCGCTCTCGGCTGCTTCCTCGCTGCCGTAGATGCAGTACACCTTGGCCGCCGGCACCTTGCGCAGTTCGGGGCCGGTGGCCGCTTCCGCGCCATCCTTGCCGAGCCAGCCGCTGACGGCGATCTCGAAGCTGCCGCTACGGGCAAAGGCCAGTAGCAACATGGCGTCGACCTGCTGCTGATCACTGGCCGGCAGGCGGTTGTAGATCGCCGGCAACACGTCTGCACCGAAGGAATAGCCGGCGAGCACGAAGCGCTTGATATGCCACTTGTCGCGGTACTGCTGCATCAGTCGCGACAGGTCGGCGGCGCTCTGTTCCGGGCTCTTGTGCTGCCAGTAGTAACGCAGGGTGTCGATGCCCACCACCGGATAACCGGCAGCCGCCATGTGTTCGGCCGAGGCGCGGTCCAGATCGCGCCAGCCACCATCGCCGGAATAGAACAGGGTCAGGGTATCGGCCGGTTGCTCCGAGGGATGCTCGATCACCGGCATCGCCGCGCCCTGGCCGGCGAGCAAATGCTGCAACTGATCGGCCAGCAGGGTCGGCAGCGGCGTGCCCAACGCACCGATGCGCGGCTCACCGTTATTCTGCTCGCGCAGGAAACGTGCGTTGTCGTCACCCGGGTTATCGTTCCACAGGGCGATCCAATGGCCGTGCTCGGCCTTGTTCGGCAAGGGCTCGGCGCAATCGGGTTTGGCCAGGTCGAAACCGACCGACAGCGCCAGGGCCTGGTCGTCGCTTTGTGCCGCCAGCCAGCGCCAGGCCGAGGCTGCTGCCGGGCCGATACCGGCCACCAGGGTCGGCGCGCCGCCCAACTCCTCGCTGGCCTGGCTGATCAGTCGTTGTTGCGCGTGGCAATCGCCTGCCACGAAAGGCACCTGCAATAGGCGCAGGTTGCCCGCCTCGGCCAGGCGCTGCAACGTCGCGTCATCCAGCGCCTGGTCAGGCGCCGCGATCAGCAGCACACGCTGGCGCGCCTCGCCCTGGCTCAGCAGTTGCGCCGGCGTGCCCTGTATCTGCAGCGTTTGCAGATGAGGCACGGCATGCATCGACCACCACCAGATAAATGCTCCGGCGCCCAATGCAGCAACCAGCAACAATCCACCCAGCGTCCTTGTCGTCCTGCTCATTTCAACGCCTCACCAATCCACCCAGGCCGCCAGCGATCAACGTGGCGGTGTCGGCCAATGCCACCCAGGGGTCGAGCCCGGCCGGCACGGCCAGGTAACGCGGCTCCCACTGCGGCAGGAACTTGTCCTTGAAGCGGCGCAGGCCCTGGAAGTTGTAGAAGTTCTCGCCACGGTCGAACACCACCGCGCCGAGACGCAGCGGCAGCGGCGCACCCTTGCGCGTCTGCAGGCCGGCCAGCGGCACCATGCCAAGGCTGAAGCGCGCATAGCCCTCGCTCTGAAACTGCTGGATCAGGCCAAGCATGAGGAATTCCATGGTCGACTTCGGCGCATCCGGCAGTACGCGCATCAGGTCGAGGCTGGCCACCGCGCGCGTTTCGCATTCCAGCAGGTTGGCGAAGGCCACCGCGCGGCCCTCGAAGCGCACCACCACAACGCGAAAATGTGCCAGGTATTCAGGGCTGAAACGGCCGAGGGAAAAGCCTTTCTCGCGTACGTTCTTACCCTGCAGCCAGGCGTCGGAGATCGCCTGCAGCGCCTCCATCGGCACCTGGCCGGGCGCGTGGAACTCCAGGCTCAGGCCATCGCGCTGGCCGCGATTCCAGGTGTAGCGCAGGGCTTTCATCTCCTTGCCGTTGCTGGCCAGGTCGAAGGTCTTCAGATCCACCAGCGCCTCTTCACCGAGCTTCAGCGCAGTCAGGCCGATATCGATGTAACCGGGCAGGTTCTCCGCGCGCACCTGGTAGAACACCGGCCGCGCATGGTGGCGGTCGCAGAGGTCGCGGAACTGCCAGATCAGCTCGGCACGTGCCGCAGGCGGGCCGATGGGGTCGAACAGTGCCACCAGGCTGCGCCCGCGACGGGCATACATGAGGAAAGCTTCGCTATCGGGATGGAACAGCAACGCCTTGTCACCACTCAGTGCCAGGCCACCCTCAGGCTGGCGCGAGGCCTGGACGATGGCACGGGCACGCAGCAACGCATCCTCGTCCGGCAGGCTGATACTTGGCGGCGTGGCGCGCAGCAGCCAGGTCAGGCTGACCGCCAGCAGCACCAGGGCACTGCCCAGCGCCGCCCGCAGGCCGCGCGGGGCGTTGGCATCCAGCTCGAACTGCCACCACAGCTGATGGCTGTAGGCGACATCCTGATAGGCGAACAGCAGCAGCCACACCGAGGCGGCGATCACTCCGGCGGTGGCCGCCAGCACCAAGCCGGAGGCCGGCACGTCCATCAACCGGCTACGTCGGTAGAACTCGCGGCGAAACAGCGCCAGCAAGCCCGCGATGGCCGCCAACGCCAAGGCCTCCGGCCAGTCGAAGCCCTTGAGCAGTGACAACACCACGCCCAGGCAGAGCAGCACCAGGGTCAGTGCCCAGGCCGCCGACAGGCGCCGGCGCAGCCCTTGCGCCAGCAGCAGGCAGAGCGTGCCGACCAGGCTGGCCGCCAGGTGCGAGGCCGCCACCAGTTGCGGCGGTATGAGGAAATCCAGCGCCTCCAGGCGTTCGTCCATGGTCGGCGTCACCCCGGAGAACAGCAGCACCGCACCGGCGCAGAACACCAGCAGCGCCAGCAGGGGTACCGCCATACCACTGGCCATGCGCGCCACCTGCCGCGGGAACCACAGGCGACGCGCCTCAGCAGCCAGCAGCAGGAGCCCAGCCGCCACCAGCGGCAAAATCACATAGAGCAGGCGATAGAGAAGCATGGCCGCGACCAGCCCGGCCGGGTCGATACGCGAGGAAAAGGCCGCCAGCAGCACCGCCTCGAATACCCCGACACCGCCCGGCACATGGCTGAGCACACCAGCTGCCAGTGCCAGCATGTAGATCAGCACGAAGGAGGAGAAAGGCGGCGCCTCGGGCAGCAGCAGATACAGCACGCTGGCAGCGATCAGTACGTCGAGGCTGCTGATCAACAGCTGCGTCAGGCTCATGCGCAAACCGGGCAGACGCAGACTGAAGCGGCCCAGATCGATTTGCCAGCAGCCAGGCGCGGGGCGCTCGGCCAGGCGTTTCCGGCTAACCAGCAGCCCCACCACCAGTGCCGCGAGCAGTATCGCAACGGCGAACACTGCCAGCACAGGCTCGGACAGGCGCAGCGCAGCCGAGGCATCCGTGAGATCGAACAGAGCCGCCAATGCCGCGAGAATCGGCAGGCTGACGCCCAACGACAGGCTGGCGAACAGGCTCATGCGCGCCACATCGCCCGCGCTCAGCCCATTGCGCCCGTACAGGCGGTAGCGCACCGAACCACCGGACAACGCCGACAGGCCCACGGCATTGCCGATGGCAAAAGCGCAGAAACCGCCGAGCGCCAGGGTCGGCGGCGGCAGGTCGACATTGGCATACCGGCTGGCTGACCACTCGTAGGCGAGCATCAACAAAAAGCCCAGCACGGTGGCCAGCAAGGCGCCGAGCAAAGCCTGCGGCGGCACGGCCGCCAGGGATTCACGCACCTGATCCGGGTTGATCTCGCGCACCAGGTGCCAGCAGGCGACCAGCGCCAGGCCGAACAACAGCAGCGAAAGGCCGAGGCCGATCAGGTGTCGGTTGCGTTGCAGCCAGCCGGATTGGGGAGAGGGAGGAAGATCTGGCGCGCCTGCGCTTTCAGCGGGGAGTTCGGATACCGCTCGACTCATGTCGAAAACGCCTCTGATGGACGCCACCTCGGAGTGAGGCCTAGATCAGAGTGTAGATGTAACAAAATGTTCCATTGAGCCGAAACGCTCGTTGCGAATGTCTGAACTGGCTGACGCCGTTCAGGCCTCGCCGAGAAACCTCAGGCCGGCCCCTTCGGGATCCACGCGCATCACTTCCATCTTCAATACCGGGGCGGGGAAAGGCAGATCCTGTACCTGGCCGATCACTTCGGTGCCGACCGACAAGCTGACCATGTCCGGGTGCTTCACGTAGACACCGCTATCGGACAGATCACGAGTCTGCGCCAGCAGCTCGCCGAAGCTGGGGTGGCTGATCTTGATCCGGCACTTCATCGGGGTACGCACCTGCTGGCGCTGGTTCGGCATGGAGGCTCCGGGGGTAGGCGGACGATGCAGCCTTTAATAACGCAAAATCGAAACAATTCCCAACGCTCGACAGAAAAAAGGCGCCATCGAGGCGCCTTCGTTCATCATCATGCTCAGTGGCAGTACGTCAGTACCACTTGGCCTCACCCTCGGGCCGCTTCTTGAAGCGCTTCATGCTCCACATGTACTGGCTCGGGTAGCTGCGCACGTAGCGCGATACCACTTCGCTCATCGCCGCCACGCCTTCTTCGACGTTCTCGCTGTACATGCCTTCGGGGGCCGCCTCAAGGATCACCTTGTAGCCGCTGCCATCCGGCAGACGCAACGCATGCAGGAACACACCGACCGCCTTGCCACCAGTGAGCATGCTCGGCACGAACTTGCTGGTCAGCGCGGTGGTACCGAGAAAGGGCACGAACACACCCGACGAACGGCTCGGCTCCGGGTCGGCCGGAATACCCACGGCGCCGCCCTTGCGCACTTCCTTGATGACACTGAGGATGCCTTCCTTGGTCGACGGCGCCACGCGGTTGCCCATCTGCACGCGCTGCTGCTGCAGCAGTTCGTCGACCGCCTTGAGCTTCGGCGGGCGGTAGAAAATGATCGGTTTGCACTGGTTGCAGTAGAAGTGGTTGAGCACTTCCCAGTTGCCCAGATGGCTGGTGATGCCGACCACGCCCTTGCCGGAGGCCAGCGCCTGCTGCAGCACCTCCAGGCCTTCCACTTCGCGCACCAGCTTGAGCGATTTCTGCGCCGGCCAGATCCAGGCGCAGGCACTTTCGGTCAGGGTCTTGCCGATGTCCTTGAGGCTTTGCCCGACCAGTTTGTCCAGCTCGGCCTCGTTCAGCTCGGGGAAACACTTGCTCAGGTTGATGCGCACCACATCGCGCGAGCCGTTCGGCAGTTTCCACATCAGCCAGCCGATGGCATTGCCCACGGCCTGCACGGCGCGCCAGGGCAGCAGTGCGAACAGGCGCAGGAACCCGACCACCAGGGCGCCCTTGAGTTTTTCCACGAGAGACTCCAAGCGTTTCTGCAAAGCGCCCAGTTTAACAGGACGTTCAAAAACGTTGGTGAGGCAGGCAAGACAAGGCGTAACGACCAGGGCCGGCTCAGTCAGTAAAGGCTCGTCCGCAGCCGCTGTTGCAGATCGCGCTCGTAGGCCTCGACGTCGAATTCCTCATAGATACAGCGGAAGATGTCGCCCGCACTCGGCAGGCTGGCGCGCTCCACCTGGCGCGATGCATCCCACAGCCCGGAACGCACCGCCGCCTTGGAGCACTGGAAGTAGCAGCTGTCGATATGGATGCGCAGCACGCTGCGCGGCAGCTTGCCCTGGGCACGGCCCACTTCGAGCAGTTCGGGGTCGAGGGAAATTTCTGCACGGCCATTGACTCGCAGGCTCTCGCCGACGCCTGGAATCAGGAACAGCAGCGCCACCTGCGGGTTGAGCACGATATTGCGCAGGCTGTCGATGCGATTGTTGCCGGGGCGATCCGGCAGCAGCAGGGTCTGGTCGTCGAGAATCTGCACGAAGCCCGGCGCATCACCACGCGGCGAGCAATCCAGGCCATCCGGGCCAACGCTCGCCAGCACCACGAAGGGCGAGGCTTCGATCAGCGCGCGGTAGGGTTCGATCAGCCGCGGCAGTTCCTTGCGCCGCGAGCGCTCATGGCTTTCGCCGTACAGTGCCTGCAATTCATCCAGCGTGGTGATGGTGGTCATGAGTCCTTCAGTTGCGCATAGCGGTCGCAGTCGGTGGTGTGGTCCATCACCATACCCGTGGCCTGCATGAAGGCATAGCAGATGGTCGGCCCGACGAAGTTGAAGCCCGCCTTGCGCAACGCCTCGCTCATCGCCTCGGCTTCAGGCGTCACTGCCAGCATCTGGCTGCGGTCGCTGAAGTGGTTGATCTTCGGTGCGCCGCCGACGAATGACCAGAGCCAGGTCACCGGATCCTCCAGCTGCAACCAGGCCTGGGCGTTCTGCCGCACGGCCTTGAGCTTGAGGCGGTTGCGGATGATCCCGGGATCCTGCATCAGCACCTCGATCTCTTCGTCAGTGAGGCGGGCCAGACGCTCGGGATCGAAGCCGTGCAGCACCTGGCGATAACGCTCGCGCTTCTTCAGCACGGTGATCCACGACAGGCCGGCCTGCGCGCCCTCGAGCAGCAGCATCTCGAACAGATGACCGGCATCGCGCTGCGGCACGCCCCATTCCTCGTCGTGATAGGCCTGGTACAGCGGATCGTCGGTACACCAGAAGCAGCGGGGCATGGCGGTAAGCCTCGGTCAGGGTCGAAGCGACGACTATAGCGGCAAAATAACTGGATATAAATACAGTCAACATCAACCGCGAATGATGCCGATATGCCGTACCCTGCGGCCTGCGTCGAGTTTCGATATACTCCCCGGCTTTCCCTCGCAAGCCTCCACAGGTGATTTTTTCGTGAGCCAGACCAAGCCTGCCGTGCGCACCTTCCAGGACCTGATCCTGGCCCTGCAGAACTACTGGGCCGAGCAGGGCTGCGTGGTGCTGCAACCCTACGACATGGAAGTGGGCGCCGGCACCTTCCACACCGCCACCTTCCTGCGCGCCGTCGGCCCGGAGACCTGGAACGCCGCCTACGTGCAGCCTTCGCGTCGCCCCACCGACGGCCGCTACGGCGAAAACCCCAACCGCCTGCAGCACTACTACCAGTTCCAGGTGGTCTTGAAGCCCAACCCGGAGAACTTCCAGGAGCTGTACCTGGGTTCGCTCAAGGCCATCGGCCTCGACCCGGAAGTCCATGACATCCGCTTCGTCGAGGACAACTGGGAATCGCCGACCCTAGGCGCCTGGGGTCTGGGCTGGGAAATCTGGCTCAACGGCATGGAAGTCACCCAGTTCACCTACTTCCAGCAGGTCGGTGGCATCGAGTGCTACCCGGTGACCGGCGAGATCACCTACGGCCTGGAGCGCCTGGCCATGTACCTGCAGGGCGTCGACTCGGTCTACGACCTGATCTGGACCGACGGCCCGTTCGGCACCGTGACCTATGGCGACGTGTTCCACCAGAACGAAGTGGAGCAGTCCACCTACAACTTCGAGCACGCCAACGTCGAGAAGCTGTTCGAGCTGTTCGATTTCTACGAGAGCGAAGCCAACCGCCTGATCGAGCTGGAGCTGCCGCTGCCGACCTACGAGATGGTGCTCAAGGCCTCGCACACCTTCAACCTGCTGGACGCCCGCCGCGCCATTTCGGTGACCGCGCGCCAGCAGTACATCCTGCGCGTGCGCACCCTGGCCCGCGCGGTAGCGCAGAGCTACCTGCAGGCGCGCGCCAAGCTCGGCTTCCCCATGGCCACCCCCGAACTGCGTGACGAAGTACTGGCCAAGCTGGAGGCACAAGCATGAGTGCGAAAGATTTCCTGGTCGAACTGGGTACCGAAGAGCTGCCACCGAAAGCGCTGAAAAGCCTCGGTGACGCCTTCCTCGCCGGTATCGAGAAAGGCCTCAAGGCCGCCGGCCTGAACTACGCCGCCAGCCGCGTGTACGCCGCGCCGCGCCGCCTGGCGGTGCTGGTCGAGCAGCTCGAAGAGCAGCAGGCCGACCGCAGCATGAACCTCGACGGTCCGCCCATCCAGGCCGCCTTCGACGCCGACGGCAACCCGACCCAGGCCGCCCTGGGCTTCGCCCGCAAGTGCGGTGTGGACATCGCCGAGATCGACCGCAGCGGCGCGAAACTGCGTTTCGCCCAGCACATCCCTGGCCAGCCGGCGGTGAACCTGCTGCCGACCATCGTGCAGGACTCGCTGAACGACCTGCCGATCCCGAAACGCATGCGCTGGGCCGCCCGTCGTGACGAATTCGTGCGCCCGACCCAATGGCTGGTGATGCTGTTCGGCGACGCCGTGGTCGACTGCGAGATCCTCGCGCAGAAGGCCGGCCGCGTCTCCCGTGGCCACCGCTTCCACGCCAACCGCGACGTGCGCATCAGCAGCCCGGCCAACTACGCCGAAGACCTGCGCAGTGCCTTCGTGCTGGCCGACTTCGCCGAACGCCGCGAGCTCATCAGCCGCCGCGTCGACGAACTGGCCGCCGCCGAGCAGGGCAGCGCCATCGTGCCGCCAGCGCTGCTGGACGAAGTCACCGCCCTGGTCGAATGGCCGGTGCCGCTGGTCTGCTCCTTCGAGGAACGCTTCCTCGAGGTACCGCAGGAGGCGCTGATCAGCACCATGCAGGACAACCAGAAGTATTTCTGCCTGCTCGATGCGAACGGCAAGCTGCTGCCGCGCTTCATCACCGTGGCCAACGTCGAGTCCAAGGACCCGGCGCAGATCGTCTCCGGCAACGAGAAAGTCGTGCGTCCGCGCCTGACCGACGCCGAGTTCTTCTTCAAGCAGGACAAGAAGCAGAAGCTCGAAGGCTTCAACCAGCGCCTGGCCAACGTGGTGTTCCAGGCCCAGCTGGGTTCGGTATTTGAAAAGGCCCAACGGGTATCGGCGCTCGCCGGTTTCATCGCCCGCGAAGTCGGTGGCGACGCCCAGCGCGCTTCCCGCGCCGGCCTGCTGAGCAAGTGCGACCTGGCCACCGAGATGGTCGGCGAATTCCCCGAGATGCAGGGTATCGCCGGCTACTACTACGCGCTCAACGACGGTGAGCCGCAGGACGTCGCCCTGGCCCTGAACGAGCAGTACATGCCGCGCGGTGCCGGCGCCGAGCTGCCGAGCACCCTGACCGGTGCTGCCGTGGCCGTGGCCGACAAGCTCGACACCCTGGTCGGCATCTTCGGCATCGGCATGCTGCCGACCGGCTCGAAGGACCCCTACGCCCTGCGCCGCGCCGCCCTCGGCGTGCTGCGCATCCTGATCGAGAAGGGCCTGGATCTGGACCTGGCCGCTGCGGTCGACTTCGCCGCCGCCCAGTACGCCAGCAAGATCAAGACCGAAGGCCTGGCCGCCCAGGTGCTGGAGTTCATCTTCGACCGCTTGCGTGCGCGTTATGAAGACGAAGGCATCGAAGTGGCCGTGTATCAGGCCGTGCGTGCGGTGAACCCGACCTCGCCGCTGGACTTCGACCAGCGCGTGCAGGCCGTGCAGGCCTTCCGCAAGCTGCCGCAGGCCGCTGCCCTGGCCGCTGCCAACAAGCGTGTGTCGAACCTGCTGAGCAAGGCCGAAGGTGGCGTCGCCGCACAGGTCGAGGCGCACTACTTCGACAACCCCAGCGAGTTCGCCCTGCACGCCGCCATCCAGCAGGCCGACCAGGCCGTACAGCCCCTGGCCGCCGCCCGCCAGTACAACGAGGCCCTGGCCAAGCTGGCTGGTCTGCGCGAGCCGGTTGACGCCTTCTTCGAGGCGGTGCTGGTCAACGCCGAAGACGCACGCGTGCGCGCCAACCGTTACGCCCTGCTGGCCCGCCTGCGCGGGTTGTTCCTTGGCGTGGCGGACATCTCGGTACTGGGCTGACGCCAGGCGCTGGCCGCGAAGGTTTTCGCGGTCAGCGGTCGTTTCCATTTCTGCTTCTGGCGTGGCTGCATGAAACTGCTGATCCTCGACCGCGACGGTGTCATCAACCAAGACTCCGACGCCTATATCAAGACGCTTGACCAGTGGATACCGATCCCTTCGTCTATCACTGCTATCGCGCGCCTGTCGCGATCGGGTTGGACGGTGGCCGTGGCTACCAACCAGTCCGGCATTGCCCGTGGCTATTACGATCTGGCGACCCTGGAGTCGATGCACGCGCGCCTGCGCCAGCTGGTGGCGGAGCAGGGCGGTGAGGTCGGCCTGATCGTACACTGCCCGCACGGGCCGGATGACGGCTGCGAATGCCGCAAACCGAAACCAGGCATGCTCCGGCAGATCGCCGCGCACTATGCCACGGATCTGGCAGGAATCTGGTTCGTCGGCGATACCAGCGGTGACCTGCAGGCCGCGCTGGCCGTCGATTGTCAGCCTGTGCTGGTGAAAACCGGCAAGGGCGAACGCACCCTGGCCAAGCCACTGCCGCCAGGAACCCTGGTATTCGATGATCTGGCGGCTGTCGCCGATCAACTGCTCTCATAAGGTGTGAAGGTTCATGGCGCTAGTGCAGGCATTCAGAGTCACGCTTTTCTACCTGCTGCTGTCGTCCAGCTCGTTCTTCTGGTGCCTGATCAGCCTGGTGGTCGCACCGCTGCTGCCGTTCCGCCAGCGCTACCGCTTCGTCGTCCAGGCCTGGTGCAACTGCGCCGTGTGGCTGGCCAAGGTGATCGTCGGTATCCGCTATGAAGTGCGCGGCGTGGAGAACATCCCCGAGCGCCCCTGCGTGATCCTCGCCAACCACCAGAGCACCTGGGAAACCTTCTTCCTCTGCGGCTTCTTCGAGCCGCTGTCGCAGGTGGTCAAGCGCGAGCTGCTGCGCGTGCCGTTCTTCGGCTGGGGCATGGCGCTGCTCAAACCCATCGCCATCGACCGCAGCAACCCCAAGGCCGCGCTCAAGCAGCTGGCCAAGCAGGGTGATGAGCGCCTCAAGCAGGGCGCCTGGGTATTGGTATTTCCCGAAGGCACGCGGATTCCGCCGGGCCAG
Organism: Pseudomonas sp. YY-1; assembly: GCF_002843095.1. Lineage (NCBI taxonomy): Bacteria > Pseudomonadati > Pseudomonadota > Gammaproteobacteria > Pseudomonadales > Pseudomonadaceae > Pseudomonas > Pseudomonas sp. YY-1. The sequence goes on from NZ_PJLX01000012.1 coordinate 172,322, forward strand.
ATCGGCAAGTTCTCCCGCGGCGGCACCGCCCTGGCGGTGAATGCCGGCCTGCCGGTGCTGCCCATCGCGCACAACGCCGGCGAGTTCTGGCCCAAGGTCGGTTGGTCCAAGCGCTCGGGAACGGTTCAGGTGATCATCGGCGCACCGATGTACGCCGAGGGCGAAGGCCCGCGTGCCATCGCCGAGCTCAACGAGCGCGCCTTCCAGTGGGTACGCCAGCAACAGACCGAACTGCGCGGCGAAGAGCCGCAACTGAGCCGGCTAGGCGAAACCGTCTGATCTGTGGATAAGCTGTGCGTCAAATGCAAGCAAAGCGCCATCATCGCTCGCATCTGGCTGATTTTCCTGGCGAATCCACTGCGCTAGGAAAATCCCGTAACAGGGTATAAGTTGTGGCTCACGCCTGACTGCTATTGGCCTTCCGGCGGCTACATGCCGCCGATAAATCCGCCTCTACCACGACGGGTTCACAGTCTCGCCCGCGGCAATGGCCGAAGATGGGACAAGAAAGGGAATTCGCTGCCATGCCGTCGATCTACCAGCTCAAACCGGCTTTCCAGAACCTGCTGCGCCCCGGCGTCGAACGCCTGCATGCCCGTGGCGTCACCGCCAACCAGGTAACCCTGACCGCGGCCGTGGTCTCCGTGCTGCTCGGCGCCCTGCTCGCCGCATTCAGCCACATCACCTGGCTGTTCGCCCTGATCCCCCTGTGGATGCTGCTGCGCATGGCCTTGAATGCCGTCGACGGCATGCTCGCGCGTGAATTCGGTCAGCAGTCGAAGCTCGGCGCCTACCTCAACGAACTCTGCGACGTGGTCGCCGACAGCGCCCTGTATCTGCCCTTCGCCTTGCTGGCAGGCGTCTCGCCGCTGCTGGTGATCCTTGTGGTGGTGATGGCGGTGGTCAGCGAATACGCCGGCGTGCTTGGGCCCATGGTCGGCGCCTCACGTCGCTATGACGGGCCGATGGGCAAGAGTGACCGCGCCTTCTGCTTCGGCGTGATCGGCGCTGGCGTCGCCACAGGCCTGCTGCCAGCCTTGGGGATCAATCTGTTGCTGGGCCTGATCCTCGCCCTGCTGCTCTACACCCTCTACAACCGCGTTCGCCATGGCCTGGCCGAAGTGGCCTGAGCTGTCCTACGGAATAAGGAGATTCCATGCGCCCCGTACAACTGTACACGTTCAGTACCCATGACGGCGTCGAGCTGAGCTACCGCCACTGGCCGGCAACGACGCCTGCCGATGGCCCACGCCAGGCCGTAGTGCTGTTTCATCGGGGCCACGAGCATGGCGGGCGCATGGCCCACCTGGTGGACGAACTGGATCTTCCGCACTGCGACTTCTTCGCCTGGGATGCCCGTGGCCATGGCCTGTCGCCCGGTGCACGCGGCGACAGCCCGAGCTTCGCCACCAGCGTGCGTGACGTGCAGACCTTCGTCGAGCACATCGGCAGCCAGCACGCCATCGCCGAAGAAGACCTGGCGGTGGTGGCGCAGAGCGTCGGCGCTGTGATCATCTCCACCTGGGCCCACGACTACGCACCCAGGGTGCGCTGCCTGGTGCTCGCCTCGCCGGCGTTCAAGGTCAAGCTCTATGTGCCCTTCGCCCGCCCCGGTTTGAAGCTGCTGCACGCCTGGCGCGGCAACTTCTTCGTCAACAGTTACGTGAAGGCGAGGTTCCTCAGCCACGATCCCGAGCGTATCGCCTCCTTCGAGAACGACTCGCTGATCGCCCGGCCGATCTCGGTGACCATGCTGCTCGGCCTGTACGAAGCCGCCGACCGCATCGTCGCCGACGCCCAGGCGATCCAGGTGCCGACCCAGCTACTGATCTCCGGCGCCGATTTCGTCGTCCACCGCAAACCACAGGAAGACTTTTTCGAGCGCCTCGGCAGCCTGCGCAAGGAAAAGCACCTGTTGCCGGGCTTCTTCCACGACACCCTGGGTGAACGTGACCGCGCCCATGCCCTGAGCCGCGCGCGACGCTTCATCCTGCGCAACTTCGAGGAGCCGGTGACGCGTCCCTCGCTGCTCGATGCCGACCGCCTGGGTGCCACCTGCGCCGAAGCCGAAGAGCTGGCCGCACCACTGCCGAAAAACTCGCTACGCGACCTCTACTGGCGCGCCACCCGTGCCAGCATGCGCCTGGGTAGCACGCTATCGGCCGGGGTAAAACTGGGCTTCGACACCGGCTTCGATTCCGGCAGCACCCTCGATTACGTCTACCGCAACCAGCCCACCGGCAAGGGCGCACTGGGCCGCCTTATCGACCAGAACTACCTGGACTCCATCGGCTGGCGCGGCATCCGTCAGCGCAAACTGCATGCCGAAGAGCTGCTGCGCCTGGCCATGAGCAAACTGCGTGAAGCGAACAGGGCGGTGCGTATCGTCGATATTGCCGCCGGCCATGGCCGCTACATCCTCGAATCGCTGGAAGGCCAGGAGCAGCGTCCCGACGCGATCCTGCTGCGCGACTACAGCGACATCAACGTGCGTGACGGCAATGCGCTGATCGAGCAGAAGGGCCTGGGCGATATCGCCCGCTTCGTCAAAGGCGATGCCTTCGACCGTGACGATCTCGCCGCGCTGGATCCCAAGCCGACCCTGGCGGTGGTCTCCGGCCTGTATGAACTGTTCGGCAGCAACCAGATGGTCGGTGATTCGCTGGCCGGGCTGGCGGCTGCGGTCGAGGAGGGCGGTTACCTGGTCTACACCGGCCAGCCCTGGCACCCGCAACTGGAGCTGATCGCCCGTGCTCTGACCAGCCACCGCGATGGCCTGGCCTGGGTCATGCGTCGGCGTAGCCAGGCGGAGATGGATCAGTTGGTCGAGGCTGCAGGTTTTCGCAAGGTGGCGCAGCGCATCGACCAATGGGGCATCTTCAGCGTGTCCCTGGCGCAACGGGTGAAGTGATGGACAGCGCGCGCGAACAGGGATTGTGGAAGCGCGGCGTACTCTGGCTGCTGGTGCTCGGCCCGCTGTTCTTCGCCAGCTACGGCTTCGCCAACTGGTTCACTGGGCAGCGCGCTGACGTCGGTAGCCTGGTCTTCGCCTGGGAGCCGCAGATCCCACTCTGGCCCTGGACCATCGTGCCGTACTGGTCGATCGACCTGCTTTATGGCCTGTCCTTCCTGCTGCCGGCCTGCCGCCGCGAGATGGATCGCCACGCCCTGCGCCTGCTCGCCGCGCAGGTCATCTGCGTGGCCTGCTTCCTGCTCTGGCCGCTGCGCTTCACCTTCGAGCGGCCGCCGCTGGACGGTACCTTCGGCCTGATGTTCGACGTGCTGATGGGCTTCGACAAACCCTTCAACCAGGCGCCTTCGCTGCATATCACCCTGCTGGTGATCATCTGGGCGATGTTCGCCAATCACACCCGCGGGCTGTTCTGGCGCGGCTTGCTGCACGGGTGGATGGCGCTGATCGGCATCTCGGTGCTGACTACCTGGCAACACCACTTCATCGACGTGCCTACCGGGGCGCTGACCGGCTTCTTCTGCCTGTGGCTGCTACCGCTGCAGGGCGATACGCCGCTACGGCAGATGCGCCTGAGCAGCGATCCACGGCGTTGGCGCCTGGCATTGCGTTACAGCCTCGGCGCCCTGGCGTGCGCGGCGCTGGCGCTTACCCTGAGCGGCGCCTGGCTCTGGCTGTACTGGCCGACGGTTGCCCTGGCGATGGTCGCGCTCAACTACCTGCTATTTGGCGCTGCCGGCTTCCAGAAGCAAGCCGACGGCCGCCTCAGTCCGGCCACCACGGTATTGCTCGCACCCTATCTGCTCGGTGCCTGGATCAACTCCCGGCTGTGGACCTATCGCCGGCCAAAGCCCAGCCAGGTGTTCGAGGGCATCCACCTTGGTCGACTCCCTGCGACGCACGATCTCGAAGGGTTTGCCAGCCTGGTCGACCTCTGCGCCGAACTGCCGCTGCAACGCACGCCGCCGGCCTATTGCAGCCTGCCGTCGCTGGACCTGGTGGCGCCCGACGCGCTGACCTGCCAACGCGCCGCCGAGGCCATCGAACGCCTGCGCCATAACGGCCCGCTACTGGTGTGCTGCGCCCTGGGTTATTCGCGCAGTGCCACTGCCGTGGCAGCCTGGCTGCTGCACAGTGGCCGCTGCCAAAACGTCGAGGCCGCCGTAGAGCTGATCCGCCAGGCTCGGCCACAGGTCGTGCTCGGCCCGCAGCATCTGGCGGCGCTGCAATCCATGGCCGATGCACAACCGGGGCTGGAGGTCGCTCATGCAGGCTGATCTGCTGCTGGTCGCGGCACTGTTGCGACGTGGGCGCAGCCTCGATCATTGCTCCAGCGCGCTGAGCGTGGTCGCCATGGTCTTTGGGCTGGCGCCTTGGCTGGGTGCACCGCCAAGCCTGATCCTGGCGCTGCTCTGTGCGTCGCTGCTGATCGTCGGCCTGACCGAAAAATACTGGGCGCTGCGTGTGGCGCTGGATGCCGAGCTGTTCCAGCGCCTGGCCGAATTCGGCGACCAGCTCGACAGCCAGACTCATGTGCTGGATCAGGCACTGCAGAAGCTGGGGCTGCAGAATGCGCAGCAGGCTGGCCGCGACTGGAGCCTGCGCGCTCAGGGTGCGCTGGGCCTGCTACGTAAACAGGCGCTGTGCCTGCTGCTACAGATTTTCATCGTCGCACTCGGGTTCTTCATCGTTTTCGCTTAAGGAGTCGCCATGCTCGCCGCATTGACCGCTTTCGCCATCACCTCGGCGGCTCGCCTGCTGACCGGTGCCCGAGCCTTGTGGCTCGGCAGTACCGCGCAGGCGACGCAACGTCTGTACTACGCCAACCACAGCAGCCATGGCGACTTCGTCCTGCTCTGGGCCTCGCTGCCGCCGGAACTGCGCAAGCGCACCCGGCCGGTGGCCGGCGCCGACTACTGGCAGAAGCCGGGCGTGCGCAGCTTCCTGATCAACAAGGTGTTCAACGGTGTGCTGGTCGACCGCGAGCGCAAGGAAGGCGCCAACCCGCTGCAGGCGATGCTCGATACGCTGGATGGCGGCGACTCGCTGATCATCTTCCCCGAGGGCACGCGCAATCTCGGCGACGAGCCGCTGCTGCCGTTCAAGAGCGGCCTCTATCACCTGGCCCAGGCACGCCCCGACGTGGAGCTGGTGCCGGTGTGGATCGCCAACCTGAATCGGGTGATGCCCAAGGGCCGCGCTCTGCCGCTACCCCTGTTATGCACCCTGAGCTTCGGCGCAGCGCTGGAGCGCATCGAGGGCGAGAGCAAGGACGCCTTCCTGGAACGCGCACGCAACGCCCTGCTGGCACTGGCACCCGAGGAGGCCTGAGATGGATAACAACACTTTGCTGCTGTTCGCCGGTATCGGTGCCCTGCTCCTGCTGGCCAGCCTGGTCGGCTTCGTCCTCAAGCGGCGCAGTGGTGATCAGCCGAACCCGGTGATCGACAACCTCAACGCGCGGATCAATGCCTGGTGGGTGATGGTGCTGGTAATCGGCATTGCCTTCCTGTTCGGCAACAACGGCGTGATCCTGCTGTTCTACTTCGTCTCCTTCTATGCCCTGCGCGAGTTCATGACGCTGACGCCGACCCGGCGCAGCGACTATCCGGCGCTGGTGGCGGCCTTCTATTTCGCCCTGCCGATGCAGTATCTGCTGATCGCCTTCGGCTGGTACGGCCTGTTCGCCATCTTCATCCCGGTCTACCTGTTCCTGCTGCTGCCGATCCTCGCCTCGCTGGGCGGCGACACCACGCGCTACCTGGAGCGGGCGGCCAAGGTGCAGTGGGGGCTGATGATCGCCGTGTACTGCATCTCCTCGGTGCCGGCGCTGCTGACCCTGGAGATCCCCGGCTACGAGGGGCGCAACCTGCTGCTGATCGCCTGGCTGATCATCGTCGTGCAGCTCTCCGACGTGCTGCAGTACGTCTGCGGCAAGCTGGCCGGCAAACACAAGATCGCGCCGAATCTCTCGCCCTCGAAAACCGTGGAAGGCTTTGTCGGTGGCGTAGCCCTGGCCACGCTGATCGGCGCCATGCTGTGCTGGATCACACCTTTCGCGTTCTGGCAGGCCGCTCTGTTCGCACTGCTGGTGTGTATCCTCGGCTTCGCCGGCGGCCTGGTGATGTCGGCGATCAAACGCGACCGTGGAGTGAAGGACTGGGGCCACATGATCGAAGGCCACGGCGGCATGCTCGACCGCCTTGATTCGGTCTGTTTCGCCGCACCGGTGTTCTTCCATATGGTGCGCTACTGGTGGTCCTGATCGAACGCGAGCAATGTGGCTGGGGATTGCACTAGAGTTAAGCAATCCTCAAGAGCCAGAAGGCCGATATGGTCGCCCATACCCAGACACTATTCGGAGCCGTCGCGCTGGTCGCCGTGATCATGGGCAGCTGCCTGATCCTGGTTGGCCAATTGCGTCATCGCGACGGCATGCTCACCACCGGGCTTGGCATGCTCTCCCATGCACTGGCCTACATCGGCTTCACTCTGTTCGGGCAGGCCTCGATGTGGCTGACCTATGTGGTGGCCAATACGCTGCTGTCTATCGCGCTGGCGTTCTACACGGTTAGCCTGCCGCTGATCCATGGCCGGCGCCCGCCCTGGCGGCTGGCCTTTGCCTTCCCGCTTCTACTGGGCGTGCTGCTCAGCCTGCTAATCGACACTCAGGAACCCCGCCAACTGGTGGCCTGCCTGCTGCTGTTCAGCCAATGCCTGGTGATCCTGCGTTTGAGCCGTCTCCATGCCGTGCAGGGTGGGCGCGCCCATCGCATCTTGATGATAGGTGCATGTTGCCGCTGACCGAAAACTGACCCAGTA